>DJWN01000034.1 GCA_002440975.1 Bacteroidales bacterium UBA6229 | reverse complement strand
AATTTATTTCGTTACAAATACTTAGTGGAATCGGCTTCGAAAGCGGAGGGCTTGCTTCGGCTCACGCGATTCACAATGGATTTACAGCTTTGCCCGAAACACATGCGTATTACCATGGCGAAAAAGTTGCTTTTGGCTTACAGGCTGGATTGCAGATGATAAATGCTCCTGATCAAGAAATCAGAGAAGTTGTTGCATTTTGTCACTCGGTTGGCCTTCCCATAACCTTAGCAGATATTGGAATTGATGAAGTGAGTAGGGAAAAATTGATGGTCGTTGCCCGAAAATCCACTGAGGAAGGCTCCACTATTCATCATGAAGGAACTGACATCACAGCTGAAAAAGTGTATGAAGCGATTATAAATGCTGATACTTATGGCAGGCAATTTGCGGCTTCTAAAGATTAAATATTTGAGCCTGCTCCGAATAGGGGCAAATTGATTTTTCGGAATGGATTCGATATATTCAAATATTGATAATGTATTATGCTATTAAGCAACCAGTAATGAGCTCATTTATAGAATATGGCATACGGGCCAGCCTTGCGCTTTACAATGTAAATGGAAAGCTTGTATATGCCAAAGAAGCGCATTGGAGCGAACTTCAACTGCTTGATGTGGATCTGAAATCCGGAATTTATTTGGTCAGGGTTTCCGATGAAGGTAGGGTGTTTACAGCCAAATTGGTTGTACAATAATCAGAAAAACATAGCAAGAAAGAAACGAAACCACACCCGAATAGACTAATCCAGGTGTGGTTGATTTAAAACGAATTGCCACTAAATTTTCTGTGCAATAAAGAATGCATAACCGTAGTAGTAACGGTACTTTTGATAAAGTTCGGCTTCGCGACGCTCGTTGGCAACAAAAGCTTCTGCGGTCGCATTTCCGGCATATTTACTGAGGAATTGTATGTGTAACGCCTTTTGCGGGACGTAGAAATTTTCCTTCCAGCAATGCTCCGGCAGGATGAAGACAGCAATTGGTTTGTAGCCGGCTTTCATCAGTTGCATCGTTTTGTTACCGATAGTGTCGATATCCAGATAGGCGTCCAGCCAGAACGCTTCAATTTCGACAGGGCGGCTGTTAGTAAACCAACAGGCCTCCGAAATAGCGATGTACCCGTCTTTTTTCAGGAATTTTTTCCATTCATGCAGGCCGCGCTAAAAAACCGATGTTATAAATCGCAACTTCTGACCAGATCAAATCAAGCGATTCATTTTCAAGCGGAAGTGATGCCATCGTGCCGACCATACCTTTCACACGACTTTGAAGGTCACATTTTTTGGCTTTTTTGTTAAAAATAGTGATGAAGCCGGGAAAGAGGTCTATTCCAGTAAAATGTCCATCGGTGTGTCTGGCCAGAACCTTGGTAGGTGAGCCTGTCCCACAACCAATATCTGCTATTTGCGCATCAGCATCAAGCTTGCCAATGAAACTAAACGCTTTTAATGTATTTTCCTGACTTCCAGGGCCCTGACGCTAAAGGTTGGAGAAATATTCACAAATCAGTTCGAAGGAAAAATCGTGTAAAGAGGTGTTTTCTTTATTCATGATATTAAAGTTAAGGTTATTTAAACACAATACTAACTCCTCATCCGTAGATCGGGATGATAAAATGAATTGTTAAACTGATTGGGATTAATCAGTTTAGCTATTAAACACGCTCCATTATTGAAGTAAACATCCAATGGTTTTAGTACGACAAATGTATTTCAAATTTTGAGAAAACGAAAGAAAGATGGGATTTTTATTAGCAAGAATCCTTTTTTTATACTGGAACTGCCAAGCCTATTTTAATTTGACCCATTCTCCTTTACGTTCTAATAGTTTTGGATGGTTAAAACTTCGGCTATGTACCTGAAAATTACAAACGGCTGATCCATCGTGTCGTGTACACAAAGCCTGTAAATTGATCTCATCCGTAATTTCTTCAACGGACATGGGTCGATTGTTTTCCAGTAGGACTTTTCTGATTTCTTCATGCAAGTCCATGATATTGAAAATATTAGAATGAATTGTTGTAAAATAATTCCAGCAAGATTAAGCTATTCCGACAGGGAAAAAATACAATAAGACGATGGTTTTACTTTGTAAGTCGTGGTGGTTTGGCAGAAACTTTTTCAAAATCAATTTGTCTGAAACAAAATCTGATAACTTTGCACCGACTCCCGGTAATCAAACTCACTACTTGCATTACCAGGTCTGTTTTTAAGGAGGCGGGCCAGCCGGGAGTCATTTTTATTTAGCTAGAAGTATGTTCGATGGACCTTTGATAGCAAGAATATTTGTGGCAGTGCAGTTAACCAGTCTCGCTTATCTTTTCTTTAGCGGACCGTGGATAGCAGAAAACTTGTGGTTGCTGACGATAGAAGTCTCCGGATTTTTTATTGGAATTATTGCCATCTGGCAAATGAAGCCTGGAAATTTTAATGTAACCCCCATACCAAAACCAAACGGTAAATTGGTAACCTATGGGATTTATGCCGTGATTCGTCATCCGATGTATCTGGCTCAACTATTGGTTGTTGGAACTTTGGTTATTGAGCATTATAGTCATTTGAGATTGGTTATTTTGCTGGTTTTAAGTGTGAATCTTATTTTCAAGTTGAACTATGAAGAGACACATTTGATAAAATATTTTGAGGCTTATGAAAAATACAGACAATCAAGCTGGCGTTTGATTCCGCTGATCTACTAATGCTGCAATTCTGTCAGCTTTGCAAAAATGACACGCCAAAAATCCTGAATCTGCTGCGTGGCACATAAATTGATTCCTCGCTTCGAATAAAAAACAAACCATGGCGATACAAACGATACAAAACCACGAAGGGATGCTTGCGGCTTTAGTGCCCGAAAAGAAAAATTACGTTTTGCTTTATAAAACTGGAAATGAGTCCAGTGAATGTAGCCTGACAAACTTAAAACAGGCTGCCGAAAAACTGACGGATGTGAATGTTTTGCTGGCTGATGTGAGTCAGGTGAGTGATATTCATGAGAAATATCAGGTAAAAAGTGCACCTTCCTTACTTGTTTTTGAAGGAGTTAAGTATGTAAATATTGTTAAAGGATGCAATGATCCGGCTTACTACATCTCTCTTTTCGAAGAATCTTTATTTAACGCAACTACTAAAGAAGGTGAAGCTCCTCAGAAGCGGGTAACTGTTTATTCTACACCTACTTGCAGCTGGTGCAACACTTTAAAATCTTATTTCAAAACGCATAATATCCGTTTCACTGATATCGATGTAAGCAAGAATCAATCTGCAGCCGAACAAATGGTTCGCCGTAGTGGCCAACAGGGTGTGCCACAAACAGATATCAATGGTGAAATTATTGTTGGTTTCGACAAAGCAAAGATCAACAGATTACTTGGAATTCAATCAAATAACTAATTTAAATATATCAATATGAAAGAGTTACAACCTTTAAACGAACAGGTGATCCTGGACATGAGTGAAGATCCGAAAGAACAGCGTACAGCATCTGGCTTAATTATTCCTGATACAGCAAAGGAAAAACCACAAACCGCTAAGGTTCTGGCAATTGGTGTAATAGAGAATCCTGCAATTAGCGTTGGCGATGTAGTATTGTTTAAGAAATATTCAGGTAGTGAGGTAGAATTTGAAGGCAGGAAATTGCTGGTAATTCCTTATGCAGATCTGCTCGCTAAAGTTGTAGAAACAGACGAAATCTAATCTTGAGCCCATTTCGAAAAGTCAAGAAACTGAGGAATTTTAGCTTTCCCCCTTTTGGGTTAGTGATCAAAAAGCTGAAATTCAGCTGTTTTAGTAAGTCCCTCTTGGTGAATTTAGGGGCAAATTGATTATTCGGAGTGGTCTCAATCCTGGAGTTTTTGTGAATGACCGGAAAGTTGTCGGATTGTTTTCGGCAACTTTTTTTGTTTGCCATTTTTCTGAAAAACTTTTCAGGAGCATCTGAAAATGGCTATTTTTGTGGTTATGACCAAACGGTGGATACTGCTTGTTTTAGTTTGTTTTTCGGCTCATGCATTTCAACTTAATGCACAGCAATTGCTCACAGTAAATGAAACACTGCGGCTTGATCTGTCGCAGGATCCAAAATCGGCCTCCCGTAATCAACAATGGATTTATTACAATGTGATCAATGACCAGCAAAAAGGCGGACCACTCTTTCCTGCCGCCTGGGAAGTTTCACTTAACCTAAAGCTGGAGGGCACTGCTTATCAAACCACCTTGGTGAGTATGCAACAGGAGCGGATTATTGCTGAAAAGTCCTTGTTCTACCGGGGTATGAGAATTGATGAGGTGGTGCAGCCTGATTTGATTAAAGCCAGGTTTGTTTTAAGAAACAAGCAGGGGAGTAGCTGGGAAAAAATGTTTGAACAAACCATTTCTTATAGTGAATGGGTTCAAATTAGTCATGTTGATTTATATGCTCCTGAACAGGAATTGCTTAGTGCAGAGATCACTGGTTTTGATTTTTCGGAAATGGCAAAAAATCGAATTGAAGCAAGGATACAACTCATCAATCGTTTTTTTGCTTCATTACATCTTTTTGAGGATTTATTGCGAGGTTCGGAACCAAACCATGAACTTACTTCCTTGTTTTTGGAGTGGGATAAATGCCGAAAGGTAGTTGCAGCTTTCGATAAAGATTATCAGGAGTATAGCACCACAATCAATACCAGTAGTCTTACAGATTGGCAAAAGAAATTCGATGGTGTTCAGAGAAAAAAACTTCGTTACCAAACTTTATTGGATCAAACACTTACCTCAAATGAAAACCTGGATGCTTCGGGATTTGTAGTGGCTTACACCGCCGATTTGCAAAGAGCCAATCAACATTCACTTCAGGTCGATTTCAGAGATCAGGAGGTGTATCAAATTTTGGCAGTAATACAGGCAGATGAGGAATTTTTAAGCACACTCGACAAGATATCTGTTACAAAGAATATTCCTGCTTTAAAAGAAATGATGGTGGAACAGCTTCTGTATGAAGCCAATAAGCTTTTTGCAAAACAAGACTTTGCCACCTCACATATTCTTTTAAACTCCTTGTATAGTAGTGGTTTAGCGAATAACAATAAAGTGCTGGAAAAAGACGTCTTGAGCCTGCTTACCCAAGCGCAAAAAGGGGTGCTCGAAGCATTTTTTGATATCAACATAAAGGCACTGGAAACCGGTAATAGTGAAATGGCCAGTAATTATTATGCAAAATCACTTGCATTTTATGAACAATCATTTCAAAAAATTCCGGATGATGACATCAGGATTTCTTCTACCAGGTTGATTAAAGCTTACCAGCAAATTGCAGAAAACAAAGCCAGAGCTGATCACTTTGGTGCAATTAGCGATTTGCGAAAGGCACAAAAAACAGCCCTCATGTTCGACAACAGGATATTGCAAGAGGCTGTACTGAAGCGAATTGTGCAATTGAGCCAGAATCACCTGGATGAGATCACCAATCAAATTGAGCGACAAATTCAGCAGCAGGAAGTACAACAAGCTTATATTTTATCCGAAGAGGCCGATCAATATGTGGCTGCTCAACAAGGTCTTAACCTGAATATTGAAATGCTCGAAAAACAAAAGCAACAGCTCAAAACAATGAAGAGTGAAGATTTATTTTGGGATGAATTGAATACCCTGAAAACTGAATCACCATCTGTTGCACTTAATAAGCTTTATGCAACTCAAATTCCTGATACAGAACTACATTATGATCATAAAAGAGAGCATCGTAGTTTAGCCCGTAAGCTGATTATCGAAAAGATAAGAAGTGCCAATCAGTTTGTTTGGGCCAACGACCTGGAAAATGCCTGGAAGATATACAACGAAGCCAGTGAGTTTACCGCTTCATTTGAACTTACGGCTGACAATAACATTCAGGACGAATTTAGTAGACTTGATGCCAAAATAATTGAAAGAATTTGTATGAACGAGAAAAGTCAGTACGATCGAATTATGCTGGACGCAGATCGTGCTCTTCGATTCAATAGGGTCCATGAATTAAAGGAGCTGACAAAGCAAGCCCGCGATCTCGTGGATAAAAACAGAGGGTGCGGCATCCAAACAGACCAGCTTGAAGCTTACGAACAAAGTTTCGAGGAAACTTTTGTCTATTGGGAGGCATACCAGGAAGTGCTTAACAAGATGTATTCGCAAGGCTTTGATGTTGCCATTCCTTACTATCTGCAGCTTGACAAGGAAGTAAAAAGCATGGATTTATCGGCTTTGGGAAATCCTCATCAGGATATGTTTGCTTTTTTAAATGAGCAACAAAATCCTTTGCTCACTGCTCTTGCTGTTGAATATTTCATCAAAAATGATGACCAGCCTTCGGCAGTTCGGTATTTTGGTTTGCTCATTAAGCAACGGCCTGATGTAGGTCAGTTTGAGAAATTGATGGAGCAGGCAGCCCGGTTTTTTGCCGGCTATGATGCCCGGAATATCCCAGGTGAGAAATATGAGGTTTCGGTAAATCAGTATGTTCCAAATGATAAAGCCTATAAGGTTTTCATCAAAACCTACAAAAAACATCTTAATTCCTGACCTTCCGGTTGTTAGGCCGAGCTTGACTGTTACCCGAAATTTTGTATTTTTGATACGCCATTGCATCATCATTTAAAACAAAGATATATGAAGCTTTTATTGATCAGTAATTCAACAAACGCGGGTGAGGCTTATCTTGGCTGGCCGAAAACTTTCATCAGCGATTTCATGCAGAAACATCAGGTAAAATCAGTGCTTTTTGTGCCATACGCTGGTGTAAACTTATCCGATCATGGTCTTGAGGCCTCCTACAATGCTTACGAAGATCGCGTAAAGCAAGTTTTCAACAAGCTTGGTTTTGAGCTTGTCTCAATCCATCACGAGGCTGATCCGGTGAAAGCTGTACAAGAAGCCGAATGTATTGCTGTTGGGGGTGGAAATACTTTTCACCTGGTAGCTCAGATGCAAGAAACCGGCATCATGGAAGCCATCCATAAACGCGCTTTAGACGGGATGCCTTATATGGGCTGGAGCGCGGGATCCAATGTAGCTTGTCCTAGTTTGCGTACTACGAATGATATGCCAATTTATGAGCCCGAAAGTTTTAACTGTCTGAATCTTATCCCTTTTCAGATCAATCCCCATTATCTGGATGCCAATCCCGAAGGTCATGGAGGCGAAACACGCGAACAGCGAATCAATGAGTTTTTGGCTGTGAATCCTACAATCACAGTGGTTGGATTGCGCGAAGCCACTTTGCTGGAAATGGATGGAAATGAGCTGACGCTGAAAGGCAATCGGCCAATGCGACTTTTTAAGCATGGTGTTGAGCCTGAGGAGATCAGCTGTCCCGCTGACCTTAGTTATTTGATGTAAATTATTTATGATCAATGTGAGTTGTAAAGTCAGGTTTACTTAAATTCCTCTGATATGAAAAAGATTCTGATCGCTTTATTGGCTGCTGTATTTATGTTGATATCAGGAGCTAAAGCTCAGGATACGCTTCACGATTTGACGCCAAAGGAGTATCGCAAACTGAAACGGCAGGAAAGAAAACTAGCCAGAGAACAGGAATTACTGGAAAGCAGGGAGAAGATAATATCTATGGTTAAAGATACTGCCTTTGTGTTGGAAGTGAATACGTTCATTGGCCTGAGAGGCCACACCGAGCCTGTTTCGCATCTCACGAATTATTTCGCCCTTGATGGTGCTGATGCAGTTATACAGTTTTCGTTTGATCACATTGTTGGATTGAATGAATTAGGTGGCTTCCCAAATTACGGAACGCTAATCAAATACACGGTGGAGTCGGATAACCCAAAACGACCCATCACAGTTTTGGGACGATTCAGGTCGAATTCAGGTGTAAGTAATATTCCTTTTGAGTTAGCTATACAGGATAATGGATCGGCCCGTTTGAGCTTAACCAACAGAAGGCAGCGTCAGATCACCTTATCCGGAAGACTTGTTTCGACTGATGAAACCTCGGTTTACAAAGGAACGCGTTTGTTCAGGGAATGATAAGATTTATTGTATTGAGATAAGACGAAGAGTTTGTTTTGGAACTAGACTTTAAAAATCCTGTTAAGAATGTATTTACAAGAAAAACCGAGGTAAAATTACTTCGGTTTTTTGATGTGATTCCGGAAGGGACAGGATTCAAACCATTTAATCACTGATTTAAAATCTTTAAGTGATATTTTTATAGTGTGAAGTGATTCTTTTGTAATGGCTTTTGCAGGTCAATAGTTGCAAATGTCAAAAAATTCGAATCAAGGTTAAATTGCTAATGATATTGAAGCTAAAGCTGATTTCCTGATGGCATGAACCATCAATCACCTTGGCCACCCTTACCAGCTTTTTGAATATCAGCCTTTTCAATCAGCCAATTAAAGAATGCTTCTATTGGTTGCCTGTCTTTGGAAACGGCTGATGAAAATAAATCATCGGCTGTTCTCAACCTTTGCCTTTATTCTGTTTTAAAAATGATCTTATCTTTGGGAACAGAAAAATTTCAATCATTTTTCCAACCTAAAGAATAGCTTGGTGATCTAAAAACGATTATATGGATATTAAGAAAATCATCCTTCTGGAAAAACAAAAACTGAGCAACCAGCTTAGCACGCAGGAACTGGCTCTCGGTGAAATTATTTTTAACAACGGGCAATGCCAGATTTTGTCCCAGTCGGCTTCGCGGTACGAACTAATTATAAGTGATGAATCCAAAAATGATGTAGCTGAAGTTGTTTTGGATATAGATGAAACGGGTACGATTACGCCAAAAAGCCGTAACGTTGATTCCGGATGGGATAAAAACTCGTATGCATGTTTGCTGCAGGTTGAAAACGAGGTGCGACTGCTGGATCCAAAAGAACGGTTGGAACATAAAAAATACACTCGTGAAGGAATGATTAAACGGGTGTTAAAAGAACGGCGACAAAAAGCTGAAAAAGCAGAATACCGCATCCAGTGGGCTGATAATATTTATGGCGATCACATCCTGACTAATGAGCGGGGAATCAGGTATAAAGTATTCTTGCGCGATTTTGAGAACGAAACCGGCTACAGCAACAGCATGGACTCGCGCCTTAACAAACTGGGCACTACCAAACACATCATGTTTGCCTTCAATGCGTTAAAAGAGAACAAGGAGCTTTTCAACAAGCTTGACAAGACATTCCCGTTCATCGAAATTTATTGCGATCCGTTGAACGATTACAGGATTAGCTGGTATTACCCGGATAAGTTGCCTGTTGAAGAACAATTGTTGATCTCGCGCCATTTCAAAAATTCAAATTTCGTTGAGGATGATAAGATTACGGGCATGTTGAATTTTATGGATGAAGCCGTTAAAAACCAGGGGATATGTGTCCGCCCGGAAGTAACTGAAAAAATTGAAGCTGCTTTTGAAAAAAAAGTACTCGAAGACCTTCAAGAAACATTCACCCCTGATTTCAGCAGGATAAAAGCCGATCTGTACGATTATCAAAAGGAAGGAATCCGGTTTGCCCTCTTCCGGAAAGCAGCCATTATTGCTGACGAGATGGGGCTAGGAAAAACGATTCAGGCCATAGGTACCGCTGTTTTGAAAAAAGAGTTATTCGGATTTACCAAAGCATTGGTGGTTTGTCCTGCTTCGCTGAAAGAACAATGGAAGAAAGAAGTGGAAAAATTTTCAGACCAAAAGGCACTGGTTATTCAGGGTGCACCGAAAGATCGGGCGCAACAGTATAAAGACGATAGTTATTTCTTCTTCATTGTTAACTATGAAACCGTGTTGCGCGACCAGGTTGCCATTAATAATGCAGGTATGGATTTTCTGATCCTGGATGAGGCACAGCGGGCAAAAAACTATGAAACCCAAACGGCTTCTTCATTAAAAAGGATTGATGCCAAACACAAGCTGGCCATTACTGGCACCCCCATTGAGAACAAGCTGATCGACATTTTTTCTATCGTGGGTATTCTTGACTCCGGTTTTTTTGGCCCGTTGTGGGAATTCTCTTATCAGCACTGCCTTTTTGATCCTGAAAAGCACAACAAAATAAACGGCTACTATAATCTCCAAAAGTTGAACAAGCGGTTGGAAGCAATTCTCATCAGGCGCGAAAAGAGGAAGGTGATCGACCAGTTGCCCAATCTCCGCCAGATAAATATTCCGGTTCAACTTTCACCATTGCAGGCCGATTACCATGCATCTTATGCCAAAGGGCTGGCGCAAATCATCAGAAAAAAATTCCTTACCCCTTACGACTTGAAGCGCATGCAACTGCTCCTGTCCAACATGCGGATGGTTTGTGACTCCACGTACCTGATTGACGAAAATACCAACGAATCGCCCAAGCTGGAAGAACTGAAGCATATTTTGCTTGATGAACTCGATGTCCCCAATAAAAATACGAAGATCATTATCTTCTCTGAATGGATAAAAGTACACAAGCTGATTGGAAGGTTGTTACGTGAAAATAACGTTGGCTTTGTTGAACTGAATGGAAAAATACCTGTCCCGTTACGCGGCGAGCTCATCCGCAAATTTGAGTCGAATCCGCAGTATAAAGTATTTTTGTCCACGGAGGCGGGCGGTTCTGGTCTCAACCTACAGGTTGCCGATACGTTAATCAACTTCGAGCTTCCTTGGAACCCGGCCAAAAAGAACCAGCGCATCGGTCGTATCGACAGGATCGGACAGAAAAGCAACAAGCTCACAATCTTCAACTTCATTACACGCGATTCCATTGAACAACAGATCGCCTCGGGCCTATTGGTCAAGCAAAGCCTGTTCGATGGCGTGCTGGGCGATGATGCCCGGACCAACTTTGTCGATTTCAGTACCAAAGGCCGGTCCCAGTTTATTGAGCAGTTGGAAGAATTTATAAATGAAGCTGAAAGAAAAGAACAGGAACAGGAATTGACGGCAGAAATGCTTCAGGAAGAAACTATTCCTGTAACCGAACCTAAAAACCTACCGGCAGATGAAATTGATTTTTCAGGTGATGATACCGATAAGCAGGAGGAATTAGCCGAAGTTTCCACAAGTAATAATGGTTCAAACCATAATATTCAGTCCAAAGAGCTGGAAACCGTTATGAACAGCGGGATGCAATTCCTGTCGGGCTTATTTAAAATGGCCACGGGAAAAGAAATGGGCATGGAGAACCAAACCATTGAAGTGAATACGGAAACAGGGGAAGTAACGATGAAATTTAAACTGCCAACCATGTAGATTGTGAACAACAAGGAACTGCCTGTTTTCCCAAAAGTATTAAATCACATCGAACTAATTGAACCTGGAATTTTAATGAAGGTGGGGAGGTAAAGGAACGTATTATATACTCAAGGTTGGATGAATGTCCTATAAATGGCGGAATTTTCTTTGAATTGTATTTAATTATAGCTTGAACACACAAAAGCCCCGTAATCACTATAATTACGCGGCTTTTTGAATCTTTGGTGAACCTCACGGTACAAAATTTGAACTATTTGATGGAAGACCTGATGCTTTTAGTGGATGTTCGTACAGGATAGATTTATCCAAGAAAAACAAAAGATTTGAACCACTCAAAATGAGTTTATTAATTAATACTCCTGATTAACGCATTGGCGATATTTGAGCTCTCGAGTCGCATGATGCTTTCCTCGGCACTGCCATAACTTAGCAGGTTAATGCTCCCGAACCAGGAAACCTTTTGGTCGACAACAGCAAATTTTTGATGGATATTTGATTTAAAGATGACTGCTACACCAGAACTTTTTATCAAATCAATTGTCGTTTGCCATGAGATTAAGTCCTTTTCTTTAAAATCGCCGGATGGTCTGGTCACTACAACTACTTTTACAACATTATTAAGAGCAACCTAAAGAATTTGCATCATTTGTAAAGTACGCCGTTTTGTAACAAACGGGCTTACAATTAGTATTTCACGGCATGTATTGACGATGTCGTTGAAATACACAGACAAAAAATTGCTTTTATCAAAAATGATATCCGTGGATTCTGTTGCAATATTTTCACCCTTTGACTTATAGCCGATAGACGAATATCCGGCAAGCCGTTTATTGTACATCTTCTCCAGCAGCCTTACCCGGACATCTACATAGTCTTATACCAATTGTTGCAATTTAGTAAGATACGCTGTTGTCTATCACCCATGATGCAAGGAACAGGGATTACGAAGGGAAACTTTTTATACAACTGGTTTAATTTCATTGACAGAAAAGTACTTAGAATACAAGTTTACTAAAATAGTTCAACCGACAATTCTGTATTTAAAAGAAATTATATATATTTGCATTATTGCAATGACGGTTACAGTAATGAACATTACAATTAAAGCAGTAGATAATGAAATTCTATAACAGAGAAAAGGAATTGGCGTTTCTAAAATCAATTAAAGAGCGTACGAAAACAGAGGCACAAATGACTGTGGTTGTGGGACGTCGGCGTATTGGTAAAACAAGTCTATTAAAGAAAGCTGTAGAGAATGAAGATACAGCTCTATATTTGTTTGTGACCCGCAAAAATGAAGTTCTGATTTGTGAAGAATTTAAAGAAGAGATTGAACGCAAGTTGCAGGTTAAGCTGTTTGGATCGTTTACTCAGTTTAAGGATATGTTCCAATATTTGATGGATTTATCTTTAACGAGAATATTTTCGCTGATTATTGATGAGTTCCAGGAGTTCAACAATGTCAATCCATCTGTTTACAGTGAAATGCAAAATATCTGGGACAGTTATAAGGAGCGGAGCAAAATCAACCTAATTGTCTGCGGTTCAATTTACTCGCTAATGAAGAATATATTCGAAAATTCAAAGGAACCACTTTTTGCCAGGGCAACTGAACGTATTCACCTGAAACCTTTCCATGTGGATACCCTTAAAGAGATATTGGCTGACAATTATCCGGAATATACACCTGAGGATTTATTGGCGTTTTATGTATTGACGGGAGGGGTTGCCAAATATGTGGAACTTTTGATAAGCAAAAAAGCATTTACACTCAGTAAAATGATGGACGAAGTCTTCAGGGAAAATTCATTGTTTATTGACGAGGGACGCAATGTCCTGATTGAGGAATTCGGAAAGGACTATGCAACCTATTTTTCAATTCTGACACTTATTGCATCGTCCAAGACATCCCGTTCTGAAATTGAATCAATTCTTGAAGTAAGCATTGGAGGGTATCTGGAAAGGCTGGAAAATGATTTCAACTTAATCAGAAAAGTACGGCCAATGTTTGCCAAGCAGGGAGGGAGGAACATCAAATATGAGATTGTGGACAATTTCCTGAATTTTTGGTTCCGTTTTATTTATAAATACCAGAGTGCAGTTGAGATAGGAAACTTCGGGTATCTTCGCAGCATTGTGGAGCGCGATTACCCGACGTATAGCGGAAAGATACTGGAGCGGTTTTTTACGGAAAAGCTGGTAAATCTTCAACGGTATTCAGCAATCGGAACATGGTGGGAGAAAGGGAATCAAAATGAACTGGATATTGTAGCAGTGGACGATTTTACCAAAGTTGTGTTGTTTGCAGAAGTGAAGCGAAAAAAGGAAAATATCAGCCTATCGGTGTTGCAGGAAAAGGCAAAAAAACTGCTTCAGTCTCAGTTAAAAGATTATTCTGCGGAATACATGGGATTTTCCATGGAAGACATGTAATATTTTTAATATTTTCATAAAATATTTGAGATTAATTGTCATTTTCCAGCATAAACAGAATTATTTAAATTAATGGTTCTTATGGGATTCGAATCTGTAAGTTTCTGCTTTTTAATCTGATTACGTCTTTATTGAAATCTTCTTGATCTTAGTTAAAACACACAAAAACCCCGTAATAACAATAATTACGAGGCTTTTGATTTCTTAAGGTGATCCCGGAAGGACTCGAACCTTCGACCCGCAGCTTAGAAGGCTGCTGCTCTATCCAGCTGAGCTACGAGACCGTTTTGCGGCTGCAAAAATAACAATTTTGTATGTAAAATTATGATTTAGTGCAAAAAAAAGACGGCCAGTGGCCGTCTGAGAACGATAAATATCTGTTTAATAGCGGTTGCCATAGCCGCCATCGCCATCATTTCGTTTGTTATAACCGCCTTCGCGACGCTGGTAGCCACCGCCACCACTGCCACCTTCGCGACGTTGATAACCGCCACCACTGCCACCTTCGCGACGTTGATAGCCACCGCCTGGATTGTCCGTTTTTGGACGTGCTTTTTTAACCACGATGGTGTTACCTTCAACTTCTGTTTCGTTGAGTTCGTTGATGGCTGCATAACCTTGCTCATCATCAGGCATCTCAACAAAACCATAACCTTTTGAACGGTTAGTAAGTTTGTCAATAATTACTTTGGCTGAGGTAACAGTGCCAAATTGTTCAAACAAAGCCTGAAGGTCTTCGCTGGACGTTTTGAAATTAAGTTTTGCAACAAAAATGTTCATTGTAAATAAGATAAATGATAAATAAAAATTCAATAAGGTTTGTAAAATACATGAAAATCAGAAGGATAAGTTCGGAATTCGATGGTAGGTACGCTGCTTATTGAAACAATAATAATTAGTTAATACTCCACAAAGGTAGTTAATTAGTAATACGATTGAAGTTTCTGCAAAAAATTTTCATTTTTTTAATAT
Source organism: Bacteroidales bacterium UBA6229 (assembly GCA_002440975.1). Lineage (GTDB taxonomy): Bacteria > Bacteroidota > Bacteroidia > Bacteroidales > F082 > UBA5536. Next base: position 32,501 of record DJWN01000034.1, on the reverse strand, counting down.
CCATTTTATGGCGGCCTCTTCTGTGCTGAATGGTTTCGATTCAAAACCCTGAGATTCAGTTTCTACTAAAATGGGAATAACGATGTCTTTTGGATTGGTTGTTAAGACGGCAATACGTTTTCCTCCGAATATATCCAAATGTTGCTTATAATACTCTGGTATTTGATTGTAAAGCTTCACCGGAATATTTACGCTTGCTTTTTGATAATCCAGAATAAACCCACTGGTTTCGCCAGGAATGATATTTTTATTTATTGCTTCATCCCAGCTGGATTCAATATCATCGAAACTTATTTCTCCATAATAATATTTATACATGATTCGTGTATCCGGATCAAAATAAAATGTGTAATTCTTTTTCATCTGTTGTTTTTCTTAAAAGAATTAATTGATTTGGTTTAACCAAACAAAGATATGAAACCGCTTTTACTAAGTCAAGTCAATATCAGCTGACTAATGAAATGGAATTTGATTTAATCCTGCTCATCCTTCTTTTCAGAATCACTCAGATTGTAAACTTCCTGTATTTCTTTTAATCGGGCTTCAAAATCGATGTTCAGATCAAGGAGAGCTCCCGTTTGCATGTCGAAAACCCAGCCATGGACAGTCGGATATCCATTTTTGAGGTATGATTTTTGAACAGCAGCAGTTTTAATCACATTCAAACATTGTTCCTCTACATTGAGTTCGATCAACCTTCGGTACCTTTTGTCAGCATCTTCAAGTAGGTTGAGTTCTGTTTTATGAAATCGATAGACATCCCGGATGTTTCTGAGCCAGGGATTTAAAATGCCAAGATCTTTCGATTGCAATGCAGCTTTTACTCCACCGCAATAATAATGACCACACACAATAATATGTTTAACTTTCAGATAATCAACAGCATAATTGATCACACTCATCACATTAAGATCGTTATTGCCAACAACGTTTGCAATATTGCGATGCACAAATACCTCTCCCGGCTTCACACCCATCAGTTCTTCTGCCGTCGCCCTGCTGTCAGAACATCCAATATAAAGAAAGTCAGGATCCTGACCTTCGACAAGCTTTTCAAAAAAATCAGCTTCAGAAGCATTTTTCTCAGCTATCCATCTTTTGTTATTTTCAAAGATTTCGTTGTAAGATATCATAAACTTTTCGTTGTTTAGCCAACGAAAATAAAAGAAAAACCAAAGCAAACAGAAAATTGTTTATCAAACCGATTCAATCACGGTTGCAATTCCCTGTCCTACACCGATACACATGGTGCAAAGGGCTTTTTTCAGCTTATTCCTTTTCAATTGATACACAGCCGTTGTTAAAAGCCGTGCCCCACTCATGCCAAGCGGATGGCCTAAAGCTATGGCACCACCCAGCGGATTGATGCGAGGGTCATTGTCGTCCAGGCCAAGCTCACGGATGCATCCAAGTGCTTGAGCAGAAAATGCTTCATTGAGCTCAATCAGATCAAAATCCTGAAGTGTCATGCCAAGACGTTTCAACAACTTTTGAGTAGCCGGAACAGGCCCCATGCCCATAATGCGGGGCGGCACACCAGCTGCTGACATACCCATGATCAGGGCAATGGGCTTTAGGTTGAATCTTTTCACAGCATCGGCTGAAGCGATGATCAGTGCAGCAGCACCATCATTGATTCCTGAGGCATTTCCTGCTGTGATGGTCCCGTCTTTTCGGGTGAGCACCTTAAGCCCAGCCAGCTTGTCGAGGCTTGAAAGTCTTGGATGTTCGTCTGTATTCACCTTAACAGGCTCTCCTTTGCGCTGTGGAATAAGCACCTCAACAATTTCATCATCATAAAGCTTGTTTTCCTGAGCAAAGGCTGCTTTTTGCTGGCTTCTGTATGCAAAAATGTCCTGATCCTCTCTGCTGATTTGCATCATATCCGCAATATTTTCGGCAGTTTGCATCATGGAATCAGTCCCGTAAATCTTATCCAATACCGGATTGATAAACCGCCATCCCAGGGTGGTATCGAAAAGCTCAGGAGCTCTTCCGAAAGCTGTTTCTGATTTTCCCATCACAAAAGGTGCGCGCGACATACTTTCGACACCTCCTGCCAGAATCAATTCAGCCTCACCGGATTTGATAGCCCTGGCAGCAGTTCCAACAGCATCCATTCCTGAACCACATAAACGGTTTATCGTCATGCCCGGCACAGAGGCAGGCAAACCTGCAACCAGCAATGCCATGCGGGCCACATTACGGTTGTCTTCGCCAGCCTGATTGGCACATCCGAGCATTACATCATCAATGGTTTCAGGATTGAGCTTTGGATTGCGTTGTAACAATGTTTTTAAGGTTATGGCTGCAAGATCGTCAGGACGAACGCCTGACAAGGCTCCTGCATATTTCCCGACCGGGGTACGTATGGCGTCACAAATAAAGACTTCTTTAGTCATGTGCAATTGGTTTTTATTTGGTTAAGATCATGGGAAACTTACATTTTGTGTGTATAGTTCCTCCATACTTGGCTTGATATAACGGAAGCCATTGAGCAGAGCCTGCGACAATCTGTCAACTTCCTTTTGGGTGAGTGCCGTTGAGAACATACAAGCACAAGTGTTGATCATGATCAGGTTTTCCTTGTAGAAAAGATAATCCAGCAATTCGTTTATTACGGCATACACGGCAGGTCTCTGATAAGCTTCTCTGTATGTTTGTGGCGGAACCTGTCTGAAATGCAACCGGAACATTGAGCCTGCACCAGTAATAGAGATGGGAACCTCTGCCAGCCTGATAACGTTTTCGATCTGAATGATGGCTTTTTTTGTGAGCGCATTCAGGTCGTCAACAGCTTGTTGATCAAATAATTCCAAGGCAACTCGTCCGGCTGTCATAGTAATGGGATTAGCCGAGAAAGTTCCGGAATGAGGAAATTTTAGTTTTGACTGTCGCGGATCAAGTACTTCCATAATATCGGCTCTGCCTGCCAAAGCACCAACAGGAAAACCACCTCCGATGATCTTGCCAAGTGCTGTAAGGTCAGGCTTTACCTTATATTTTTCCTGAGCTCCTGCATAATTCACGCGAAAAGTAACAACCTCGTCAAACACCATCAGGGCATCATTTTTACGCGTCCAGTCGTAGATAGCCTCAATAAACTCATGTTTACCTTCGAGTAATCCAACCCTATGGGGAACCGGATCAATGATTACACAGGCAATCTCATCTGCATGATTATCCAGTATGGCCAGGGTGCGTTCAATATCATTATAAGGAAAGATGATCACCTCATCAAGCACTGATTGTGGTGTGCCTTCGGCCACAGCTACGCTGTTCGGACTGCTGATATCGCCCCAATTGAAGGGGTTTGAAGTCTGGCTTACCTCGGCATAGTCATAAGTGCCGTGATAAGCACCTTCGGCTTTGGCAATCTTTGGTTTTCCGGTGAACGACCTGGAAGCTTTAATCATTGCCATCACAGCTTCGGTGCCGCTGTTTACAAATCGGATTTTTTCAAAACCCGGAGCTCTGTTGTGTAACAGCTCTGCTAACCTCACCTCGGCTTCGGTGGCCAGGGTATAAGCGGTTCCTTTATGGAGTTGTTCTGTAACTGCCTCTACGATGGCAGGATGCGCATGGCCATGTATAAGTGAGGCCATATTATTTGCAAAGTCGATGCGTTCGTTGCCATCAACATCTTTAACATAACATCCTTTGGCCGAAGCTACATAGTGTGGATACGGCTTGTGAAAAACTGTGTTTCTGCTCACTCCGCCGGGGATCAGATCAACGGCTTTTTGATAGAGAGCATCGCTTTTTGGATAGGATTTCATGAAATTTGAATTAAATATTTGTGCCTTCCTTATTGGAAGATATGAGCTTCGGTAACAGATTGTAAATAATCAAAACTCAGGCCTGGAGCCATCTCGATTACTTTTAAACCTTTTTCAGTTACATCCAGAATAGCAAGATCAGTGTAGATGCGGTTTACAACAGCTTTGCCCGTTAAGGGATAGCTACAGTTTTTTACGATTTTGGCCTCACCTGTTTTAGTGTTATGTTTTGTGATCACGTATATAGTCTTCACACCGGCCACCAAATCCATGGCACCTCCTACGGCAGGTATGGCACCAGGTTCGCCGGTTGACCAGTTTGCCAGATCGCCATTTTCGGCCACCTGAAGCGCACCCAGAACACACACATCAATATGCTTGCCGCGTATCATCGTGAAACTGTCGGCATGATGAAAATAGCAGGCACCGGGTATGGCTGTTACGGCTTTTTTCCCTGCATTGATAAGTTCAGGATCCTCCTGACCTTCGGCAGGAACAGGCCCCATCCCCAACAGACCATTTTCGGTGTGATAAATAAATTCGCGGCCTTCCGGTACGAAGGCAGCAACTTTTTCGGGTATGCCGATACCCAGATTTACATAGGATCCATCCGGAATGTCGCGGGCAACTTTTTGTGCCATCTGGTTCACATTCCATCCTTCTTTAAGTTCGTTTACCATGGATACCTCCTGTTCTCTGCTACGAGTTTTGATTCCTGTGCAGGATTTGTAATTTTTACTACCCTTTTTACAAAAATACCAGGTGTTACAACACATTCCGGATCGATGTCGCCCAATTCAACAAGTTGTTCGGCCTGAACGATCGCTGTTTTGGCTGCCGTACACATGATCGGGCCAAAATTTCGGGCAGTTTTGTTATACACAAGATTACCGTATCGGTCGGCTTTTAAAGCTTTTACCAGTGCAAAATCAGCTTTAATGGCGTTTTCCATAACATAGGTAAGCTCATCAAAGACGCGTGTTTCTTTTCCTTCGGCAAGTGGCGTGCCCACAGAGGTTGGCGTAAAAAATGCCGGGATACCTGCTCCACCTGCCCGGATACGTTCGGCCAGTGTTCCCTGAGGAACCAGCTCCAGCTCAATTTCGCCTTTTTTATAAAGCTCCGGAAAAACGGTTGAATTGGCAGTACGAGGGAAGGAGCAGATCATTTTCTTCACGCGTTTGTGGGCGATTAGGGCTGCCAGTCCAACTTCGCCGCTGCCTGTGTTGTTGCTGACAATAGTCAGGTTTTTAGCTCCCTGGTCAATGAGTGCATGGATCAACTCAATCGGACTGCCGGCCTCTCCAAAGCCGCTGATCATAACCGTAGCACCGTCAAAGATATCTTGAACAGCCTCTTCGACGCTCGTTACTATTTTATTAATCATAATGCTATGATTTACAATGAATTAAATTAGGCTTCCATTTTTCGGCGTAAAGCAGCATCAAGTGCCAGCTCTATCTGATCCAATTCATCTTCAAAGAAATGTTTATCGCCAAATAAGGGTTTTAGGTTGGCAATGGTGTTCTCATTTTCATCGTATTTTGCCAGAAAAACTTTATCCATCCATTCCATATTACGGCTTTCATTGAACTTAAGAGCAAAAGCTTTTTCGCCATTTACCATTACCTCACCCAACATCGAGATCTTTCCGGCCGAGGAGGTCATGGTGATGTAACGGCTTGGACGTGCGATAGAGGGCAACGAACGATACACTTTACTAAATACCTGATTTATAATCGTTAATGGAACAGTGAAATAGTGATGCTCCCCGGTGGGACGAGCGCAATACATCGAATGGAAACCCACCGAAAGTGTGGCAAGTACATTACCCAAATCAATCCAGTTCTGCGCTGATTTGTCAATGTCGATCTTACCGTTTTCGTCTGAGAATAAGCTGATATGATGCATTACCGGGCTTTGGCTTTTGATAGCAACTCCATGATTTTTCAGTCGGCGGATAGCAGCAATGGTAGATGGGTTTAATACTTCGCGTGGTGTTGAGAAATGCGACATCAACAGTACCTGTAAGCCGTTGTCGTTGAGTTTTTTGAAGAGTTTCAGATACCTGTCATAATTACTGCTAAGGATCATTTCTGGTTGATAGGTGAGCACGCGTGTTCCCATACGCAATGTTTTGATGTGCATCAAATCCGGATCCTCTATGATGGGAAGTGTGTAAGCTTCTAATCTGTCGTATGTTATGTATCCGGCATCACCTCCGGTAATAAGTACATCGGTAACCTCTTTATGTTTTTTCAGGTATTCAATCACCTGACTGATATCCTTTTGCACGAACATATCTTCATCTCCGCGCACCTGGGCATGGCGGAAACAATAGGTGCAAAAAGAGAAACAATTCTGTGTGCTGGCGTCAAAGATGAGCTGAACCTGCGGATATTTATGTTGGCTGCCTTTTAAAATCTCCAGTTCGCCTTCATCGTGCTCGTACCAAGGCTTGTTGAGCAGCTGTTTGCCGTCGTGCGGATTGGTTTGTTTGATATAATCCTTGATAAGCTTTTCCCTGGCTTCTTCGTTTTCAGCTTTTTGATACGCTTCAAAAAGCTCAGGATTGATCATGCCGGGTTGAGGAAAGACCAATTGAAACAAAGAATCTTTGGCAAAATTTTTCCAGTTGATCTTATTAAGCACATGTTTCGTGGCTAAAAAACGATACACATTAATAAAGAGTTCGCGCTGTGCGATATGACCAATGTCGATACCATTTTCGTTTAAAACAGCAACGATTTCACGGAATCCTTTCAGGCCCGAATAACGCTCTTTTCCGGTAAACATAAATTCCGTCGATTCCATAATACCCGAATGCTGTGGGTAACTATTATGTAGACGTGATAGAAGTCCTGCCGGTAAAAGATTCTCGTTCAGGATGTTATTTTTTACTTCATCGCTATAGTGGTAACGCTCCATGATGTGAGCAATATCTTCGCTCGTAATCATTTCTTGAATTTTTCCTTGTGATATTTTTGCAGAAACTGCTGTAGTTGAACTTGACATATTGCTATATTTTTGAGATTGTTTTCTGAATTATTAACCAGATTTTATTAAAACTATACTATTTGCAATCGTTTTAGTTCATGCAAAATTAGAAGATTTAATGCAAGCCTGCTGCCTATAGTCTTAATTTAGAAGCGGTCTAAAGTATAAATAGCAGTTGGATAAATTTTTGTCGTACGAATGATCCTCTTTTTGGTTGCTTCGTATTTACTAAAGGGCGTCTATATTGAATATTAATTGACAAATGATCTGCAGATATCCCTTAAATTTGCAGCCGAAATGATTCAAATCATACAAAAAATATCTTATCCTGTTTTCAGGATTATCAGCGAAGTTGCCAACTCATTGGGATTGCAGACCTATGTAGTGGGTGGTTATGTGCGTGATGCTTTTTTGGGAAGGCCTTCGAAAGATATTGATATCGTAGTAGTTGGCGATGGACTAAAGCTTGCTGCTGCTGTTGCCAAAGCCATCGGAAAGCATACTGAAGCAAAGTTTTACGGGCAGTTTGGAACCGCCATGATCCGCCACAAAGGCCTTGAAATCGAATTCGTTGGTGCCCGTAAAGAATCCTATAAATTATACAGCCGTAAACCCGAGGTAAGGCCCGGATCGCTTTCAGATGATTTGAACCGGCGCGATTTTACCATCAATGCCATGGCGGTTAGTTTGAATGAAAAATCCTTTGGTGAATTGATAGATCCTTTTGATGGACAGCACGACCTTGAGAATAAGCTGCTGAAAACCCCGCTGGATGCCGATATCACTTATTCGGATGATCCCTTGCGCATGATGAGGGCTGTTCGTTTTGCTTCTCAACTGAATTTTAGGATTGATCCGGATTCTTTTGAAGCGATCAAACGGAATAAGAACCGGCTTAAAATTGTTTCGCCCGAACGGATCACAGACGAGCTGAATAAAATTATCCTTTCCAAAAAACCTTCTGTAGGATTTAAATTGCTCTTTGACAGTGGATTGTTACAGGTTTTCTTTCCGCAGTTTGCCAATCTTCAAGGTGTTGAAGTGGTTAATGGGAAAGGACATAAAGACAATTTTTATCATACGCTGGAAGTATTGGATAATCTGGCAGCCAATACCGATGACCTTTGGTTGCGCTGGGCTGCCTTGTTGCATGATATTGCCAAACCTGCCACAAAACGTTTTGAGGCTAAACAGGGCTGGACCTTTCATGGCCACGAGTTTCGTGGTGCCAAAATGGTTCCTGGAATTTTTAAGCAACTGAAGCTGCCACTGGGCGAGAAAATGAAATTTGTCCAGAAGCTTGTTTTGCTTCATTTGCGACCCATCGTTTTGGCGCAGGAAATCGTCACTGACTCAGCCGTACGAAGGTTGCTTTTTGATGCCGGGGATGATATTGATGCCCTGATGCAGCTATGCGATGCGGATATCACCTCAAAAAATGAGTATAAGGTGAAGAAGTATCGCGAAAATTTTCAGCTGGTTCGTAGAAAATTACAGGAAATCGAAGCCAAAGATAAAATCCGGAACTGGCAGCCACCTGTCAATGGTCAGGTTATCATGGAGGTTTTTGGATTGAAGCCTGGCAAAGAAGTGGGTATCATTAAACTGGCCATCCGTGAAGCCGTGCTGGATGGATTGATTGGGAATAATTTTGAGGAGGCTTATGCTTATATGAAAACTGTTGCCAAACCACTTGGTCTTAAAGTGGTTAGGGAAGTAGAAAACCCGCAACAGGTGGAAATATTGCCCTTGCCCTCAGAAAACAATTCAGACAGTGAATCCTGACAAAAAGAGGTACCTGGTAGTGATTGCCGGCCCAACGGCTTCAGGGAAAACGGAGACAGCTATCAGGCTGGCTAAAGCTTTTGGCACTGAGATTGTTTCGGCAGATAGCAGACAGATTTACAAGGAAATGACCATCGGAACAGCTGTGCCTTCAGTTGATGAGCTGACAGCGGCCAAACATCATTTCGTTCATCATATCTCTGTGACCCAGCACTATGATGTGGCTACTTACGAAAATGAGGTATTGCAATTACTCGAGGATCTATTCAAAAAATATGACCTTGTAATTTTATCCGGTGGAACAGGCCTTTACCTGGATGCGGTGTGTCGGGGATTGGACAATATTCCTGAAACAAGTCCCGAAATCAGAGCTCGCGTTGATAAGTTATTCAGGGAGGGTGGATTGCCGGCTTTACAAAAGGAGGTTAAGAATAACGATCCTGATTATTATGCCAAAGTTGATAGCAACAATCCGCGCCGGTTGCAGCGGGCACTCGAAGTGATCTGGCAAACAGGACAGCCCTTTAGCTTTTATCGAAAACGGCAAGCAATCCCACGTTATTTCGAAACCATCTGGACGGCCATAGAAACTGATCGGCAGCAACTTTACAGCAGAATCAACCTCCGTGTTGAATCCATGGTAAACAATGGCTTGGTGGAAGAAGCCAGAAAACTGTATCCGTACAAAGATCTTAACGCTTTAAATACAGTTGGTTACAAAGAACTTTTTGCTTATTTCGAAGGACAAACAACCTTAAACGAAGCCCTGGAGCAAATCAAGACCAATACCCGCCAATATGCTAAAAGGCAACTCACCTGGTTAAGGAAAAACACTGAGTATAAGTGGTTTAAAAAAGATGATTTCGAGTCTTTATTGACTTATGTAAAGCAAAATATCGCTACAGATTCAAAATAGTTCATCATAATATTCCATCAATGCCCCGGCCGGTGTTTTTAGAACAGCTGAAATTGTAAGTCCTTCTTCAACAAATACCTGCTGAAGGATAGCTTCAAACTGATAGGCTACAGAACCTATAAAACCAATAGGATACCGTTGATGTTCGGTCAGAGATTTTATGTTGAAACGAACAAAGGCCTTAAACGCATCAAACAGCAGCTTGTGTATCCATTCGTGCTGGTTATTGGCAACAGCAAAATGGGCAAATTGAGCAAGATAGGAAGCCGTAAGCTTTTGGTGATAAACAGCATTCATAAAATCCTGAAGATTTATTGGAAAGGCAGTGGCAAATTTGTCACGTAATTCCTTTGGCATTTGCTTTCTGAAATAATTTATAACCAGCGTTTTCCCGATCCAGGCACCGCTTCCTTCGTCACCGAGCAAATAGCCCAGCGATGGGGGGGAGCTATCTATTTTATTTCCATCATAATAGCCTGAATTAGAACCAGTACCAAGAATACAAGCAATGCCAGGTTTTTGGCCAAAAAGGGCGTGGGCGGCAGCCATCAGATCGCTGTAGATTACTATTTCTGCTTTGGAAAAACTTTTTAGAAGAATTTTGTGAATCAATGCTTTGTTTTCATCACTTCCACATCCGGCACCATAAAATGTAAGTCTGGAAGCATCAACAGCATCAGGGTATTTTCTCAATAAATTTTGCAGTATGCTGTCAAGAACCTTTTCATTATGTTGCCAGGGATTAAAACCGTCGAGACTAACAATTGGTTGCCACAGCCCGTTTTTCCTGAACATCCAGTCCGATTTGCTGCCTCCGCTATCAACGATTATTTGTATCATCATTTTACTAATTGCTGTTTAAATAATCACAAATTTAGACTTAAAGCGGAATAAATAAAACTTCAGTAACGTTTTAAATTCTATTTCAATGTACTGTATTCCCGAATGTTTCCTTAGTTTTGCATCTTGCAGGAATCAGTTTTGATTTCGCAAAGTTAACGCATTGATTTATAAATACTTGAATTAAGCTGCCTTATGAGAAAATGGCGCATTGAGGATTCTGCAGAACTTTATAATATAAACGGCTGGGGAATTAATTATTTTTCAATCAACAACAAAGGGAATGTTACAGTATCACCCAGGACTGATGGGGCTGCCGTAGATTTGAAAGAGTTGATTGATGAGTTGCAGTTACGTGATGTGGCGTGCCCGGTTTTATTGCGGTTTCCGGATATTCTGGACTCACGCATCGAACAAATGGAATCCTGTTTCAAGTTTGCTGCTCAGGAGTATGATTACAAAGGCCAGAATTTTTTGGTTTATCCCATCAAGGTAAACCAGATGCGGCCTGTTGTTGAGGAAATTGTAAGCCACGGCAAGAAGTTTAACATTGGTCTTGAGGCTGGCTCAAAGCCTGAGTTACATGCGGTTATTGCAATTAACACCGACAATGATTCGCTGATCATTTGCAATGGTTACAAAGACGAAGACTATATTGAGCTGGCACTGTTGGCGCAAAAAATGGGGAGAACCATTTTTATTGTAGTGGAGAAACTCAATGAATTGCGATTGATTACCCGCGTTGCCAAACGTTTGCGGGTTAAACCCAATATTGGAATCCGTGTTAAATTGGCAAGTTCCGGAAGTGGCAAATGGGAAGATTCGGGCGGTGATGTGAGTAAATTCGGTCTTACCTCAAGTGAGGTGCTCGAAGCGTTGGATTATCTGGAGCGTAATAAAATGCAGGATTCGCTTAGGCTGGTGCATTTTCACATTGGAAGCCAGGTTAATAAGATCAGAAGAATAAAAATCGCCTTACGTGAAGCTGCTCAGTTTTTTGTGCAGATTTATAAAATGGGCTTCAAGCTCGATTTTGTGGATGTAGGTGGTGGATTAGGCGTGGATTATGATGGCACTCGATCGGCCAATAGCGGTAGCAGTGTAAATTACAGCATACAGGAATATGTAAACGACGCCACCTTTGCGATGGTAGATGCCTGCGAGAAAAATGACATCCCTCATCCGAATCTCATCACCGAATCGGGGCGTTCGCTTACAGCGCATCATTCCGTTCTGGTGTTCGAAGTACTCGAAACCGCGCAGCTGCCTGCCTGGGACGATGATGCAGAACCCGTTGAAGATGATCACGAGTTGATTCATTTGCTCTATAACTCATGGGACAATATGAACCAGTCGAGCATGCTCGAAACCTGGCACGATGCACAGCAGATTCGCGAAGAAGCCCTTGACCTGTTTAGCCTGGGTATGCTTGATCTAAAGACAAGAGCACAGGTGGAACGTTTGTTTTGGTCTATTGCCCGTGATATTCAGCAAATTGTATCTGAGATCAAAAGGCCGCCGGAAGAGTTTATGAACCTTCCAAAGCTTCTGTCGGAGAAGTATTTCTGTAATTTTTCGCTCTTTCAATCGCTACCCGATTCCTGGGCTATTGATCAGATTTTCCCGATCATTCCCATTCACAGGTTGGACGAAAAGCCTGACCGCCATGCCACCATACAAGACATAACCTGCGATTCGGATGGGAAAATTGATAATTTTATTTCCACCCGAAATATTTCTCATCACCTGCCGGTTCATGCACTCAAAAGCCGTGAATCTTATTATATAGGTGTGTTTTTGGTGGGAGCATATCAGGAGATTTTGGGCGACCTGCACAATTTGTTTGGCGATACAAATGCCGTTCACGTTTCGGTGGATGAAAAAGGCTATCACATCGATCAGGTAATTGATGGCGAAACAGTAGCTGAAGTGTTGGATTATGTGCAGTATAACTCTAAAAAACTGGTGCGTACTGTTGAAACCTGGGTGACATTATCTGTAAAACAAGGCAAGATTACAGCTGAAGAGGGAAAAGAATTTTTATCTAACTATCGTTCAGGTCTTTATGGTTATACCTATCTGGAATAGCAATGTATTTTTACACTTGTGGCGAGCTTTTACTTGATCTGATTCTGGAACCTGACGGAAAGCTAAATGCAGTGGCCGGAGGTTCGCAGGTAAATGTTGCCTTAAATCTGGCAAAAGTAAATCAACAGGTGCAGATGATTGGCCTGCTTGGAAGGGATGGCCCGGGCGATCTGCTTTTGACAAAACTGCAATCGAACAAGGTTGATACATCCTTAATCTTTCAGGATCAGGCTTATAAAACAGGATTGGCTTTTGCTTCTCTTGATAAGGATGGCAAAGCCGTTTTTGATATTTACAAAGCCACGTTCAATGATGCTGTGTTTCAAATTCCTTATCCTGTGCTCGATGCCAAAAGTGTGATTAGCTTTGGGAGCATGGCAGCCATCGATCCGGTTTGGCAGGCATTTTTAAGGCCATTGCTTCAGATGGCTCGCAAACAGTGGAGTCTTGTCTTTTATGATCCCAATATTCGTTGTGATTTTAAGGCAGAAAGTGAGGCAGTAAAAGTAATTGAGAATATGTGGCAGTCTAATATTATCAGGGGATCGGACGAAGATTTCCTGAAAATTTTTGGAACAGACGATGCGGATGCTATTGTTCAAAAAGCAGCTTTATCCCCCGATCAAATCTTAATCATCACGCGTGGAAGCGGCGACCTTGATTGTGTTCATCAGGGAGATATGTTCACTTTTCCGGTACCTGCTTTACCAGTTGTAAGAAGTACGGTTGGAGCCGGAGATGCTTTTAATTCAGGGTTTTTATTTGCCTGGTCGCACTTGAAACTAAATAGGCAAAGTCTTCTTCAGGGACTTTCGGCCAAACAATTAGGAATGTTAGTTGGTGCAGGATTAAGCTTTGCCCGGGATGTTTGTCAGTCGTCAGGTAATCAAATTTCGGATGCTGTTGCCGAGCGAGCCAAAGCCCTCGTTTCTTTTCCTGCTACCTGATTTAAAATATTGCCAATCAAGGTAATATAACAGTTTAATACTAAAACTATTACTGATAGGTGCTTCAAAGGTATTACGCAGATTTTGCCAATAATGCTGTTCCAGTTTTTTACGTTTTTCGTTACTGTAGATGGAATTTTTCCAAATGAGTAACAACTCACTTCCAGGAGCAAAATTCCACTTGAAAACCATGTCAACATTAAATGCATTTACAGCAAAATCTTCATTTTTTTGGTAGTAATTAGGGTTAAGATCGCCATCCGGCCGTAGATCGTAGAAAGATAAATAAGCTACCTGAAGCCAGTAGTGCCGGGCACGAAAAGCCAATGAAATATCCGGACTAAACACATAATCAGCTTCGATGCTGGTGGTAATGTCAAGGATATCTCTTCGTCCAAAAATAATTATGTGGCTGCCAGACGGGTTGAGGCTATCACGCACATAACCTATGTTATTCATGCTGTAATCAACATAAACAGAAGGAATTACAAGAAAATTGTTTGACAGGCGCCATCTGGGATCCAGGCTAAACCACCAGTTAAAGAGATTCTGTTTCGGAATTTGCCAAATACCAATGGTGTAATCAATCAGAAACTTTTTACGATAATCGGGCGAACCCCAGTGATTGATTGAGTAGCTGGGATTCGTATTGTAATGCCTGCCCTGAACGCGAGGTTCATAATAATCATGGTGTCCTAAGGGTCTGAAATTTACATTTAAGCCTGCCGAAAACTGATTTTTTGTTCTTATGTTGCCGTCAAATCCTGTTTCGAGATAGCTGAATCTGCGCGGAACATTCAGATAATAATGGTTGATAAAAATGCCCGATCGCAAACTTAAAAACTTACCAAAGGGCTCGTATATGTTATATTTGAAGTTATATCCATTTCCGATTTCGTTGTTGCGGTTCAGATAACCCATATCGTTTGGGTTGTAATCGTCCGAAATGTATTTGAACCAGGTTTCGGCCAGAAAATTACCACTTACTTTTTCCAGACGTAGCTGTGCATATTCGCCTATCTTCGGGCTGTTATCGTTGGTATAATGCTGACTGATGTTGATGTTTCCGGAGGTTTCGTAGCTGTTGCTTTTGTCGCGCAGGCGGAATTCCGTTCCACTTACATTGGCCGAAAATTTTTCGTCAGGCCTGTAAACATTGGTGTTGTACAAACTGACAGAGGAATTTTTCCAAAGTGCCTGATTAAAAACAAACATATTATAATTGGTAAAAGGAGCAGAGAGGATGCGTTGTTCGTTTCCGGAGCTGTCTCTCACCTTGGCCCAGGTATTGGCCGTCATGGCATTAAAAACACCAATTCCAAGTCCTTTGTTTGTTTTGCCACTTAGCTTAAAGGCGTTTATAAGTTGTTCGTTTTCAGGATTATCAATGATTTGATCAGCTTCATAATCCTGCTGAATCCGGTAATGACCTTCGGCTGTTGAACCAATTCTTCTGCTATAGAAAATATCACCTTTGCTAAAGAGTTCTGTGCCTTCCGTAAAAAATGGTCTTTTCTCCTCATAAAAAACCTCGAAAGGCGAGAGTGAATAAACTTTATCATCCGATTCAACCTGTCCAAAATCAGGTATCAGAGTAACATCCAGCGTAAAGCTTTCCGAAAGTCCGGCCTTGATATCCATCCCGATATTGTATCCGTTTTTCCAATTTCCGGTTTCGCTGTTATGCTCCGTAAAGGCAGAAAAATAAGGGGTTCCGCTCAGGCGAAGTGGCGGCACGATTTGTTTAATGCCAAGCAACTGCCCCGATTGTTGCAGTGTTCCGCTTATCCTGGCATCAATAAAGTTCCAGGAAGTTATCTCTCTGAATCGTTGAATATTGCGCTGAAAATTGATGCCCCACTCTTGTATTTCTGTTTTGGGAAAACGAATCGCGGCATACGGAATTTTTATTTCTGCAACCCAGCCATCCTCAACGATATTGGTTTCGGAAATCCAGACAGCATCCCAATCATAATCTTCATTATCCTGTCCGTCGGTTTTGTAATCGATTTGTACATTACGAACAGAAACAAAAAAAGCAAAGCCATTCAGTCCATCGTTGTATGGGTCGAGCACTAAACCAAAGTAATCAGCCATTCCCAGATTATCCCGGCTTTTCAGTTCAGTCCACAAGCTATCCGGCCTGGGGTCTGATATGTGGGCACCAATATAAATTGCCTGGTCGTCGTACATCACTTTTACTCGGGTATCGAGGCTTGCCGGGCGACCATTCAGTGGTTCACGCTGTATAAAATCTGAAGCGGTGGCAGCAAATTGCCAATCTTCTTCACTCAGTATCCCGTCAATTACAATATCGGAAGTTGTACGGAATGCTGTCAGTTCTTTGTTTTGAAGTGATTGAGCAACAAGTGATAATGTAAAAATCAAAAAGAAAATAAAGAATAACAATCGCCTCATTGTTTGTGTAGTGGTCTGGTTTTATACTTTGGATTTACTTCTAAAAAGTGCTGGCTAATTTATTGAAAAAGTGATTCTCGATTTATTGTTTCCTGTTTACGGTGGTAGTAGCTAAGTAAGAGGATGTAAATCATTCGGCCTGAAAGTATGCAGATAGAGTTGATAGTTTTCGTCGTCGAAGCATACAAATCTTATAAGTTCCAGATTTTTCAAATCAGGAGTGGTTTCCACAATAACTTCGCGAACAACTTCGACTGCTTTTGCTTTTGGGAAGCCATACACACCCGTTGAAATATTCGGAAAGGCAATGCTTTTGCAGTTGTGTTCGTCAGCAAGCAGGAGGCTGTTTCGGTAAGCAGCTTTTAAAGCCTGGGGTTCACCCTGATAGCCAGCTTTCCAAATGGGGCCAACAGTATGTATCACATATTTTGATGTTAGATTAAATCCTGGTGTAATTTTGGCATCACCAGTAGCACAGCCGTCAAGTTTTTTACAGGCTTCCAGGAGATCGGGGCCTGCTGCCCGATGTATCGCACCATCCACACCGCCTCCACCTAATAGGGAATTGTTGGCAGCATTAACAATAACGTCAGTATTTTCGTGTGTAAGATCACCTTTTGATACCTCAATTTTGATCATGCTTTATCTGTTTTGATTTTTCTAACAAATAATTGACCAGTCTGATAGCTCACCACCTCCACAGGGCTTTCGCTGTCGATATATCCACTTAAGGCTGTGGCATCGTAAATTTCGTCGTCAATCCATACTTTTCCCGAAGGTCTCAGGATGGTATAGGCAGTGCCGGTTTTTCCGATCATGCTGCTGTAAATTTTATCAGCAGAAGTAAATCCTTCCTCTTTATTTTGAACGGTGTCCAATGCCAGATGACCAAATGTTGTGGTGGTGAATAATCTCTGACTCAGATAGATGGAAATACCTAACGAAAGAAATACAGCGATAATAACAGTGAAGAAGGCCTTCGACAGCGGAATCAAATTCACTTCAAACGGATTGTCGCCAATACTCTCGACCATTGCAAAGGTGAGCCCGCCGATGATGAACATGATCCCTAATACGCCCGTGACACCAAAGCCGGGTATGGCAAAGATTTCGACCAGCAGTAATACAATACCCAATATAAAAACTATCACTTCCCAATGTGTTGCCAGTCCTTCCAGGTACAGGGGGGCAAAATACAGCAATGCTGCAAAAACAGCTGCACCAAGCGGAAATCCGACGCCGGGGGTCTGAAGTTCGAAATAGAGGCCGCCAATGATAATCATGATCAAAATGCCACTGACAGCTGGATGAATCAAGAAATTTATCACTTTATCCGTTGCACTTAGCGTATGATGGATGATTTCATAATCATCGTAACCAGCCAGTTTCATCAATGCCTCGATGCTTTCGGCCTTTCCTTCTGCAAAGCCATGTTTGATGGCTTCGGAAGTGGTAAAAGTGAGCACCTTCCCCGAATCTGAAACACCAGGCACATAGATGGAAGGATCCACCATAGCCTGGGCAATTTCAGGATCGCGACCCTTAGCTTCGGCAGTGCTTCTCATCATCGAGCGCATATACGATTGAAACTTATCAGGAACCACATCTCCTGCCTGATCCACAACGGTGGCAGCACCTATATTGGCACCTTCCACCATATAGATACTATCACAGGCAATGGATATCAAAGCTCCGGCTGAGGCAGCATTGTTATCAATCAAAACATACACGGGGATTTTGGAACCCAGTATTTTAGTCCGGATTGAATCTGCAGCATCCACCAGCCCGCCATAAGTGTTCA
The DNA here is from genome assembly GCA_002440975.1 of Bacteroidales bacterium UBA6229. Classification (GTDB taxonomy): domain Bacteria; phylum Bacteroidota; class Bacteroidia; order Bacteroidales; family F082; genus UBA5536. The sequence continues at coordinate 14,930 of DJWN01000034.1, read as the reverse complement.
TATGGATCAACATCAGATCGGCATTGGCTTCGTAAGCGGCTTCAAAAGCTTTTTGTGTGGTTCGCCAAACCGGGGGTGCTATTTGCTCCTTAATGTCAAAGGTATAAACTTTTAGTTTGAGATTTGTTGTATCAGCCGTTAGTGAAGGATGTAACGAGCTGTCAACCTGTGATATGCCTATAGTATAGAGTGTTAAGAGCAACAAAAAGCTGGTGAACAATTTTTTCATAATACAAAGGTGTTCCTGATTAGGTTTGTAAAAATACGAATTTGCCTTTCAGAAATGATGAAATAAAGCAGAATGTGTTTGAATTAGTTCAATTGTATTAACTTTGACCCATTGACAGCAGCCCAAAAAGCTGTCGTTCGTCATTTGTTTAGAAATATAAAACTTAAAGCTGATTACTTGAAATTCTCCGAACTAAACCTACATCCATCTCTCATGGAAGGCCTTGATGCCATGGGATTTGAGAATGCCACTCCCATACAACAACAAGCCATTCCCGTTGTTTTAAGCCAAAAAGATTTGATTGCCTGCGCACAAACAGGAACAGGAAAAACCGCTGCTTTTATTTTACCTGTCTTACACAGTTTATTGCTGCTTGAAGATATACCACCGAAACCACAGGTTTTGATTTTGGTTCCAACCCGTGAACTTGCCATACAGATTGATCAGCAGATAGAAGGTCTGGCTTATTTTACGGGGGTTAGCTCAGTTGCAGTATATGGTGGAGGAAGCGGTACAGAATACTCCAACGAGAAAAAGGCCTTGCAAAGCGGTGCACCCATTGTTGTGGCTACTCCCGGACGTTTGATTGCGCATCTGAATATGGGCTATGTTGATTTTTCGATGCTCAGATTTTTGGTTCTTGATGAAGCCGATCGCATGTTGGATATGGGATTTTTGCCTGATATGCAGCGTATTATTGCTATCACAAACAACGACAGACAAACGCTGATGTTTTCGGCCACCATGCCTGATGCCATTCGCAAACTGGCCCGACAGATATTGAAATCCTATGAGGAGATAAATCTGGCCGTTTCGAAACCTGCCGAAAATGTGTTGCAAGCAGCTTATATGACCTTTGAGAATCAAAAAATTCCATTGATACAGCATCTGATTGAAGGTCGTGACCTGCCGCTGGTTTTGATTTTTTCGGCCACAAAGAAAAGTGTGAAGGAAATAGAACAACATCTGTTGAAGAAAAAACTCAATGCCAAAGCGATCCACAGCGATCTGACGCAGGAGGAACGTGGTAAGGTTTTGCGCGATTTTAAACATCGCGGGATTCAAATTTTGGTGGCGACAGATATCGTTTCAAGAGGCATTGATATTGATGATATCAGCCTGATAATCAATTACAACGTTCCAGGAGATGCCGAAGATTATGTGCATCGGGTGGGGCGGACTGCCCGCGCCGAAAAAACCGGTGTGGCACTTACTTTTATCAACGAGGAGGAGATCTATAAATTTAACCGCATCGAAGAGTTTATTGAATCTGAAATAAGAAAACTGCCGCTTCCGGCTGTGCTGGGCGAAGGTCCTGAATATGTTGTCAAAAGGCGTAATCAGGGTTTTAAACGAAAAAAGTATCACAGGGGAAACAAGCCTGGAAATAAACGTTAATCCTGTTAAATTTGAGTATTTACTTTCACTGTTGTCCGGTAAAAATAACGTAAGAACGCTCAATCGCTTTAATTATGCCGTCCCGTACGTACGGGACGACATAATATTTTTACCGGACAACAATGATTTACTTTAATAAGTAGGTATTAATTTTTGCAATCATTTCGTCATGAGTAAGCCTGTTGCTGGCACAGATTTCCTTGCCAAAAAGCCAGTTGTTGCTTTGTTTGAAGTCCGTTACCCTGCCACCAGCCTGCTGCACAATAAAGGCTCCGGCGGCAACATCCCAGGGATTTAATCCGTATTCATAAAAAGCTTCGAAGCGTCCACAGGCTACATAAGCCAAATCAACGGCCGCTGATCCAAGCCGTCTCAGACCTCTGCTGTTGCGCATCAAATCGTCAAAAAGCCTGAGATAGCCTTCCATTCTGGAAAAGTCGTTGTAAGGAAAACCAGTGGCGATCAGGCTGTCGGCAAGTGTTTTTGCAGGGCTTGTTGCGATGGCTTTACCATTCAGAAAAGCCTGACTTTCGCGCCAGGCATAAAAACATTCATCGCGACTTATTTCATACACAACGCCCAGGACAATCCGATCGTTTTGCTTCAAGGCAATACTCACAGAATAAATCGGAACACCATGCACAAAATTTGTGGTGCCATCAAGCGGATCTACTATCCAGTTGAATTCCTCTGCTGTTTTTGATCCGCTTTCTTCAGCAATAAAACCTGCCTCGGGCAGCAACTTAGCCAAGGCACTCAAAATCATATCTTCAGCGGTACGATCAACATGCGAAACAAGGTCGTGCAAACCTTTGTGCTCCGTCATTTCAGAGGAAAAGCTCTGGGATTGTGCTCTGATAAAAGCACCTGCATCTTTTGCGATCACAACAACAGCCTCTGTGAGTTTAGCTAAGGATTTCATTGTTGACTTCTGGTTTTTAGCGGGAAAAATCTAAAATAGAAAAACAAAGCGATACCCAGTAGGATTAAAACTGTTGAAATAAGCTGTGCCTGAGTGATTTTCATGCCTAAAAAATTCATGAGATTATTCACTCTGATCTGTTCAATCAGTCCGCGCTCTATGCCGTTTAGCACCAGGTAAACAGCAAATAGCTGTCCCGGAACAAGAATGATTTTCCTGAATAAAAGCAGTCCGCCAAAAATAATCAGGCTCATACTTGTTTCGTAGATTGACGTTGGAAAAACAGGTTCAGCCAGTCGAAAACAATAGGTTCCTTCGCAGCCGGCTATCCGTATTCCTTCCCCAAGTACATTATTGGGATAGTCGTAAGCCCAAACCCATTGTGGTAAAAATGTCAACCAATCCGGCATGGGTGAATTGTTTACGATTCCCCAGTCGCCGTCACCTGACACCTGGCAGCCAATCCGCCCGATGCCATAAGCCAGTATCAAAGCCGGTGCCACTGCATCTCCCATATGTCGCCAGCTAATCTTTTGTTTTTCGCTATACCACGACACGAAAAAAGCTGCGGTGATCAGCCCTCCATAAAAGGTCAGTCCGGCAAAAGACAATAACTCTCCAATCGGATCCTGGATAAAAGTGTTCCAATTTTCGAATTGATGAAAAATTTTGGCTCCAATCACTCCGCTTATGGCAGCAATCATAAGGATGGCAGCTGTTTGTTGATGAGGCCGTATTAACCTTGTTTCCGTTTTAGTGCTGGCTTTTCTTTGCTGCCTCAGATTGATCCAACCCAGTGCAATGGCTCCAATTATCCCTGCTATCCAGCTGCCTTGACCAGTAAGCAACACTGCCTGAGGATCACTCTTGAAAAGTGAATAATTAAGCACCAGAAAAACGATTTTAAAAGCCAGGACAAATCCAAAAAACAAGTTTAGCAACAACTCAAACCAGTTTGTCTTATTTTGAGCTTTCGATTCGGCAATAGCCTCGATTAGGCCTTCTTTTTCTTTTCGTTTCAACTCCGATCGCAAAACCAAAGCTGCCAACAGAAAGGCCAGCGTCAGGAAAAACCCATAACTCATAATTGGCCATTCGTATTGGGTACCAAAAACATCGTTGATAAAATCGCTGATTCGCGGATACATGTGAAGTAGAATTGGTTTTCAAAAGTAAGGCATTTTTGCCCGAAACCAAACTGTTGACTGATACTGAAAAATTAATTGAAGTGCTTATGGCAACTGCACGCTGATTGGGATGATCAGATTAAAGAAAAATCTACCAAATCCCTGATTCAAAGTTTGAACCAATCGGTGCTCAGGTTTTCCTTTCTCATTTTGCAGGGATCATTTTCTGACTTGAGTATCAGGTCTTCACCTTTGACAGTGAAGCTGTAAGTGCCGTTTTCCATACCGCAAAGATCATCAGAGAGGGTATTTACCAGGTGAATTTTACCTCCCATAATTTTAAAATGTCCTTGTAGCATGGCACGCTTTTCGATGGATGGAAATTCAAGCTTGAAACGATTTCCTTTAAAACTCAACATGGCTCCATTCAAAGTGCTCACCCAGGTTCCTTCGATGATTGTTTTTTCGATCTGCTCAACGGGTATTGTCTTTTCTTCTGCCTCATCTATTGGCTTAACGAGCGATTCATCAGCAGCTTTTGTGCTGTCGCCAGGTGTTGTAAACAGATTTGTTACCGGCGAAAAAAAGCCATCCGATTCTTCTTCTGAAGTATTGGTTAAATAAAAATAACTCACGGCAATAGCAACGACGGCAATGACAATAACTACAAGAAAGAAGGCAGGTGTTCTTTCCTTTTTCCCCGTTCTTTTTACGGGTCTCCTTCGTGGTGTTTTCGATTTTGCAGCCATAAGTGTTTACAAAGGTAAAATCATTTTAGTTAGATATACAAACTTATAAAGTCAGATCACCAGCATCAGGAAACAAAAGAAATGACAAATACTGCCACCAAGAACGAACAGATGAAAGATAAAATGACTGAACCGCTTGTTTTTGCGCAGGTAGAACAAAGCACCGGCTGTGTAGCTTATTCCTCCGGCAATCAAAAACCAAAGTGCATCGGTGGGTGTGGCTTTTACCAATGGAACGATGGCGGCAATAACCAGCCAGCCCATTGCCACATAAAGCCAGGCTGATATTTTTCGCATTTTTTGATTGTAAAACCAAATTTTAAATGCCAATCCAATAGCAGCTAACAGCCAGATCAAGCCAAAAAGCGTCCATCCTATCCAGCCATTAAGCGAAACTAAAGCAATAGGTGTGTAAGAGCCTGCGATTAACACATAAATAGCAGCATGATCAAACTTGTTGAGGTAGTATTTTTTTCGTTTGTTTTTTGCTGCATGAAAAAGTGTGGAAGCGGTATAAAGCAGCAACATACTCGCTCCAAAAATACTATAACTTACAATGTGCCATACCGTTCCGTTGATGGCAGCAAAAACAACCAGCAAACTAATAACAGCAATACTGATTGGAATACCGATGGCATGTGAAATGGTATTGAAAATTTCTTCTGTTTTGCGATGTTTTAGACTGAGCGACATTTGAAAGTTTGTTAATAAACGGATTATATCCGGAAATAGTGCATTAGCTTAGAATCAGATTGAAGTCTTTTTGTATTTTTACAAGTCGTTATTCAAAACCACAACAATGCGAAGTTACGTGAATTTGACATCCATTGGAATGCTTTTATTTTTCTCTTTTGGATTGTTGGCTCAACAAACCGAACAGGTGACCAATGATGATCTTAATCAGGTATTGAAACATCGTTTGGATGTTTTGCAAAAGAAAGTTGATGACCTGCTTTGGCACGAGCGGGTAGGGGATGTGGCTCATGTGGATAAGATTTTTATCTACGGTCCGCCTCCTGCCAATATTCCTGATCCTGATGCCAAAGGTGCACATAATCCGGTAAAATTTTACAGTTATGTATTTGTTCCCAGAGATATTGATCCTGCCGGGAAGTATCCCTTGATCGTGTTGCCTCATGGTGGTGTACATGGTGATTTCGACACCTATCACACCCATATTATTCGTGAATTGATGGCACAGCAGTATATTGTTATTGCACCCGAATATCGCGGCAGCACAGGCTATGGTAAAGGTTTTTATGAACAAATTGATTATGGCGGACTGGAGAATGATGATGTGCTGGCAAGTCGTAATCACATGGTCGAACATTATGATTTTGTGGATAAAAATCGTGTTGGCATCATGGGGTGGAGCCACGGCGGGATGATCGCCTTGATGAATATTTTTTTCCATCCGAAAGCTTATGAGGTTGCCTTTGCTGGTGTTCCGGTAAGCGATTTGGTTGCCCGAATGGGATATATGACGCAATCCTATCGCGATTTGTATGAAGCAGATTACCACATCGGCCAGAGTGCCCACGAAAATGTTGCTGAATACCGCCGGCGTTCACCGGTTTGGCATGCCGAAAAATTACAAACGCCTTTACTGATCCACACCAACACCAACGATGACGATGTAAACGTATTGGAAGTGGAGCATCTGATCAAGGCACTCAAGGCCGAAGGGAAAAGCTTTGAATATGAGATTTATCAGGATGTTCCAGGCGGACATTCATTTGATCGGATCGACACGCCACAAGCCTGGGAGGCTCGTGTGAAAATATACAGGCATCTGGCGAAATACCTAAAACCTGAAAGGCCTATCAATAGTGTTAAACAGCTTAAACAGGCAGCCTATCTACCTTTATGGAAAGATTAAAATATTGAGTTGGCCGTGTAAGTTGTAAATCGTTCCATAGCTTCGATGGCAGCGATGGAGTTGCCTCTTTCGTTTAGTGCCGGAGACTAAACTGCCAAACACAGCTGGCGAGGGATTACCCCGACAATGCCACCACCAACATCGCTTTTGGCCGGCATCCCAAACCGGAAAGCAAAATCACCGGATTCGTCATACAAACCACTGGTCAGCATCAAAGCCTGTAAACGTTTGGTGCGACTGGGATTTAGAATTTCTTCTCCATTCAATGGATTTTTGCCTTCCCTGGCCAGAAAAAGAAATGCCCTGGCCAACTGATCCGTAGTCATTTCGATAGCGCCTTGGTGAAAATAAAGATCCAGCACATCCTCCACGGAATGATAAATATTACCAAAGCCTTTCATAAAATGTGCTAAAGCATAATTGCGGTGCCCGGTGGCTTTTTCAGAGGCAACAACTTCCGGATTATAGCCAATCGGTTTATCTCCGGTAAGTGATTGCACAAAATTTAATAAGCTGGTTTTCGGATCGTTACAAACCGATAGCATCATATCTGCCACCACAATTGCACCCGCATTGATAAATGGATTACGTGGGATGCCTCGTTCATGTTCGAGCTGAATAAGCGAATTAAAAGCAGTACCGCTGGGCTCGCGGCCAATGCGATCCCAAATGGCAGTACCTATTTTGCGATAAACCATAGCAAAAGTAAACACCTTGGAAATACTTTGAATTGAAAATGGAATCGTGTGTCACCGCTTGAATAAAGTAAACCCTTTTCCGTAATCAAACTCAGTGAAAATGATCTCCGGAAATTCGCTCCAATGCCGGAATGTAATCAGCAACTTTACCAAGCCTGGCAAAATCTTTTGTTTCACTGTATAACTGATCGAGTAGCTTTTTGTAATTGACAGACATGATCTTCATCTTAAAACTACAATTTTCGGCAATTTAAACCAGAGTTGAAAGTTTTAACAAATTATGTATATGATATATAATACACTGATAAACAGACTTAACATATCCTTTTAACATTTATTACGAATGATTTCGTACAAAAAACTTGACAAAGCTTCTTAATGAAAATAATTTTGCTACGAAAATCTTCGTAATTAAACATTCATCATGAATCTAAAAAGCAAATTTAAGCCAACAGATGCCGAGCTGGAAATTTTGCGGGTATTGTGGAAGGAGGGAGGCTCAACCGTACGATTAATCAATGAGATTTTAAATGCCAAACGTGAGGTAGGATATACCACAACCTTGAAGTTCCTGCAGATTATGGAACAAAAAGGTATGGTAAAAGTAGATCGTAGTTCCCGAACACATCTTTATACGGCTCTCATCCGCGAGGATGAAACCCAGAAGCATCTGCTTGATGAGTTACTGGAATCAGCTTTTGGTGGTTCAGCTAAAAAACTGGTAATGCAGGCTTTGGGAAACAACAAAACGAGTCAAAAGGAGCTTGAAGACATTAAAAATTTAATCAAACAACTGGAAGGGGGTAAGCAGTGAATCCGGGATTATTATTCTCTGGTCAGGAATTCATCTTTCGGGTTGGCTATGCTTTGATGCATTCTGTTTGGCAAAGTTTTTTGTTTGGTTTGATTCTTTTTGCTCTATTCAACTTATTGGCTGCTGCAAGTGCCAAAACCAGGTATTTGCTGGGATTAACAGGACTGGTAGTATTGTTTCTCTTGCCAATAGTCAATTATTTGGATTTTCAGTCAGAGGCAATCAGAGGGCATGATCAGCCTGAAGTTACAAGCTCAAATTTCAGTGAATTGATCATTCCTGTTCAAGCACAGGACTTCATAGCAGAAGAAAGCAAAGCAAGCCTTACTCAATGGGTCGAAAGTTTGATCACCCAAATTGCTCCTGCCATGTTTTGGTTTTGGTTGGCCGGACTTTTGGCCATGCTGATTTATAATCTTGGTGGATTTTACCTCAATTGGCGTATTACCACGCGCTATGCATTTGATGCACCTGATTGCTGGGTTCAGAAGCTGAAGAATTTAGCAGGTAAAATGAAAATTACCTCATCCGTTCAGCTTAAGGTGTCAGAAAAGATTGTGGTTCCCTTTACCAAAGGCTTTCTCAAACCAGTTATTCTATTGCCTTTAGCCTTGTTGAGTCAATTACCTGCCGATCAGCTGGAGCTCGTTTTGGCACACGAACTGGCGCATATCAAACGACGCGATTATTTGGTTAATCTTTTTCAGATCCTGGTTGAGTCAGTTTTGTTTTTCAATCCGGTAGTATGGTGGCTATCGGCCCTTATTCGCGAGGAAAGAGAGCATGCAACAGATGATTTGGTGGTTCAGCACAAGAAAGAACAGATCAAGCTGGCCAAAGCACTTACTAATTTGCTGGAATTCAAAAACCGGCACAACTTAATAAATAATGTAGTTTACTTTAATAAAACATCAAATATGAAACGTATCGAACGGCTTTTGAAACATCAGTCCAGAAAAATTAATTTTCGTGAAAAAGTAATGATCACACTTACTTTGTTTGCCCTGTTTCTGATCATCAGTACAGGAGGCTCCTTTGCCGATCCGGCGCAATCTCTGATGAAATTGCCCGATGCTGTGATCAATTTGGAAGACGGATTTGCCAGGCCGGATAGTTTGAATGAGAGTGCTTCGCACTTGAAAGTCAATAAAACAGATGAAGGTGAAGCGGGTGAAAATATCAAAACCAGCAAACAGGTAGCAAAAGTTGAAGTGCGGGAGGAAACAAGTACAACCCTGGCCTATAATTCTGATGAAAACTCCGACTCTTTGCCTGCTACTGCTCAGTTCAGCTATGTTTTTAAATTTGACTTTCCGGACGAATCGTTGTATTCGAAGGCGGTGTTTGATACGCTGGTTCGCTTTAGCAAAGATGCTATGTCAGACAGTTTAAAGAGGATGTCGAAAATGGATGAATGGATGAAACAGGCTGAGTTTAAAATCTTACAGATTGATTCGTTACAAAAACTAGCCGAAAAATTTAGGTTTAAGGCCAGAGTTTTAGCAGATAGCATGAGGCGAACAATATGGGTAAAGCATCCCGAACTATTTGATTCTGTACAATTTAAATTCGATTGGGAGCATCTGCAAAAATCACTTCATGAACAAACGGAAGAGATTGAAAATCAGGTACGCGTTTTGAGAAGAGATTTTAAAAGACCTGAGAAACCGGATAATTTTCGTGAATGGCAATATGAATACAAGATGCCACAACGAACTGAGCAGGATAATTACAAAAGGCTATTACACAAGGAATTGCTTGAAGATGGAACCATTGATAAAGGCGACAGATTGGTTTTAAGCAAGAAGCAGTTGATCATTAACGGAAAGGTGGCCGATCGTAAAACACAAAAACATGTACTCAAACGATTTGAAGAAATTACAGGTTCGGCTATCCAATCAGATACTGCTATTATGATTCGTTAAGCCAATAATGTGTGAATTAAATTGGGGGCAATTGTCCCCTTTTTTGTTTTGTTACATAGCGAACAGTGGGAATCTGAAATGCTTGTCAATATAAAGAGCTAAGAAATGGTCAACACAATTTCAATTTCGTCCAGATGTAAAATGAAAAGTCATGACTTGCAGTAATTTACTATTACTGTTCGAAAATGGACAAAGTAAAATGCAGATTGGACTCATTTCTTATCTTTGTTATATCTTTCTTCGGGTAGCAAAAGGGTAGTGCAAAAATAGAATTATCGTAAGCTGAACTGGTAGTTTTGAGGACTTTTCAATTATTTGTTGCGGTAATTATGAGTTGGATAAACACACAATTATTTGCTGTAAATCACCAGTTACGGCAGCTTCAGTTCAATCGATTGCGAAAGGCTTATTTAGACCAATTCTAATAAAGCTCACCAGGAGCTAATTTCCCTTATTTTGTTTGGTTTACTCGATTTAAAAGCCGTAATTTTGCCTTGTTATCGAATTAACAATGTTAAAAACTAACAGGAAATTTATACAGGACTCATTTAAAAATCCAAAAAGATGAATTTAGAAAAAATCATGAATGACCTGGAGAAAAAGCATCCGGGTGAATTGGAGTATCTACAAGCTGTTCGCGAAGTGCTTGAATCACTTGAAGAGGTTCTTGAACAGAACCCGCAGTTTGAGGCTGGCGGCATCATCCAGCGCATCATTGAGCCGGACCGCATACTTACATTCAAGGTGCCATGGGTGGATGACAATGGCAAAGTACATGTAAATTTAGGTTATCGTGTGCAGTTTAACAATGCTATCGGACCATACAAAGGCGGAATTCGTTTTCACCCCAGTGTTAACCTCAGCATCCTTAAATTTTTAGGATTTGAACAGATTTTCAAAAATAGCCTTACAACTCTTCCAATGGGTGGTGGTAAAGGTGGTTCTGATTTTGATCCAAAAGGTAAATCAGACTCAGAAATCATGCGTTTCTGCCAGGCCTTTATGCTGGAGCTCTGGCGTATGATTGGCCCTGAAACAGATGTACCTGCTGGTGATATTGGTGTTGGTGGAAAAGAGATCGGTTTTATGTATGGCATGTACAAAAAGCTGGCACGCGAACACGTTGGCGTGCTCACCGGAAAAGGTCTCAACTGGGGTGGTTCGCTGGTTCGTCCGGAAGCCACCGGCTTTGGTGCAGTTTATTTTGCCCAGGAGGTTCTCAAGACCCTAAATACTGATTTTGTTGGCAAAACAGTTGCCGTTTCAGGCTTTGGTAATGTGGCCTGGGGTGCAGTTTCCAAAATTACTGAATTGGGTGGTAAGGTAGTTACTATATCTGGCCCTGATGGTTATATCTATGATCCTGATGGCATTAGTGGCGAGAAAATCCGTTATATGCTCGAGCTTCGCGCATCAAACCAGGACATCGTAAAACCTTATTCCTATGAGTTTCCCAATGCTCAGTTCCATGCCGGAAAACGTCCCTGGGAAGTGAAATGCGATGTAGCTATGCCATGTGCCACTCAGAATGAGTTAGGCAAAGAAGATGCCGAACACCTGGTAAAAAATGGTGTTAAAGTTGTTGCAGAAGGTGCTAATATGCCTTCCACACCCGAGGCTGTTGACGTATTTAAGAAAAATAAAATTCTCTTTGCACCGGGTAAGGCTGTAAATGCTGGTGGTGTGGCTACTTCAGGACTTGAAATGACTCAGAACTCAATGAAGATTTCCTGGAGCAGAGAGGAAGTTGATGCCCGTCTGCACGAAATCATGAAAAATATTCATGATGCCTGTGTGAAACATGGCACACAAGCAGATGGTTTTATCGACTATGTGAAAGGTGCTAACGTAGCTGGTTTCCTAAAGGTTGCCAATGCTATGATGGATCAGGGTGTAGTATAGCCTGTTCCGGACATGAAAGGTCCAAACCAAAACGTTGAAAAAAGGTCGTTGCTTATGCAGCGGCCTTTTTTGGTGTATATTGATCAATAATTGCCCTGCCTTAGGCTGATTGAAAAATAAATTTATTTTTGTGCCAATAATCAGTCAAAATGGAAATAATAATCATCTGTTTGGTTGCTTTTTTGGCGGCTATCCTGACATTCTTTTCAGGATTCGGATTGGGAACCTTGCTAACGCCGGTTTTTATGATTTTCTTCCCGGTTGAGCTGGCAATTGCACTTACGGGGGTGGTGCATTTTTTTAACAATGTTTTCAAACTGTTTCTGGTTGGGAAACACGCCAATAAAGCTGTTTTATTGAAATTTGGTGTGCCTGCTGTTTTGGCTTCTTTTGCCGGTGCATGGCTGTTGTTGCATATTCCTGACAGTAATCCTTTGTTCAGCTATGAGGCTTTTGGCAAGTCATTTGAAGTTTATCCCATTAAATTTTTAATCTCGGTACTTCTGATCCTTTTCGCTTTGATGGATTTAATTCCTCTATTTAAAAAACTGAAATTTGGATCGAAGCTATTGCCTTTGGGTGGTGCTTTAAGTGGATTTTTTGGCGGTTTATCAGGCAACCAGGGAGCTTTGCGTGCTGCTTTTTTGATCAAAGCGGATTTGTCCAAAAAAGCCTTTATTGGAACAGCTGTGGTGGTATCTGCCTTTGTTGATTTTACGCGTTTGAGTGTTTATGCAGGACGAATAATAAGTACAGATATTACTGAGAATTTAAGTCTAATTGTTCTTACTGTAATATCCGCAATATCAGGAGCGTATATCGGTAATAAATTGCTTAAAAAGATAACGGTGCATGCTTTGCAAACCATAGTGGCAGTTATGCTGATTGGTTTGTCTTTGGCACTTGGTTTGGGACTGATTTAAAATTACTATGAGTATCAGGAATCCTGAGTAAAACGATAATGATTTTCTTCGTTTTCCTCAACACTATTGGGAGCGAAGAAAATCAAACAATCCCTTTCGTCGTAAACCTTCAAGGTTTTTAAAAATCTTAAAGGTTTAGGAGGCCAATCAGGGATCTTTCCTCCCAACCCAAACACTTTCGGAAATTCCCTGTGGTTTTTGGTTGCTGTTGTAATCAGCTGATATAAAGGCGGTAAATATGTCAAAAGCTATGGTCCGTATCAAAAAGCCATTCGGAACTAATGAAAAATATAGCTTGAAGGAAGTAAAAACAAACATTGTTGTCCACTAAAATTCAAATAAAAATACTCAATCGCTGTATTAATGTCGTCCCGTACGTACGGGATGGTATTATAATTTTACCGGACAACAGTGAAAAACAAAGATAAAACCTTTGTAAATGATTAAACAACGACTAAACCAGGTTTAAACTACGTATAAACTATGTTTAAACAAAGGCTTTGATAAGAACTTGATGACTGTTTGTGGATTGGCAGACAGATAGGCGAATTTTTTAGACCTTAAAGCTTTCCAAAACCTTCAGCGTTTATTTTAATTATTTATTTATTTTTTTTCTAAATTTACATTTTTGTTAGACATCCAACCTTATACAGCTGTTTATCAGTGAATAAAACGATCAAAGCTTAAAGGTGATATGGGACTGACAAGGCGAGAGCTTATGTTTGTGAAAGCGTTTTTAGAGCAGCTTAAGGTTTGTATGCCGATATTTTTTGCATGAAATGCCGAAGATGGCAGGTTCAGTATCCAGGTTTTAGCATAGTACAATTAGTAAAATTGACAAGGAAGGAGCAAGTTTCATTAATTATTCCATCGCAGTAGTTGTTATTACTTTATTCGTGTATTAGCTAAATATAAAATATATACGCAATATGTTCATTAAAGTAAGTAAAGAGATTCATAAGGGTGAGGCAAAAATTGTTGTTCGTTTTGATTATGATAAAGTATTGATAAACAAGATAAAACAGATTACTGATGCTAAATGGAGTCAAAGCTTAAAGGCATGGTATATTCCAATTGATGTAAATATTTTAGAAAAACTGTTAACGTCAATGGACAACGAAAAGATAGTCTTGTCGGAGGAGCTTGAGGCTTTGATTAAAAAAGAAAAACCTGAAAAGGAAAATAGCAACAACACACCTGCCGTGAAGATTGATGTAATGAATCGAAAGATTAGAATTTATTTACCTAAAAATGAAGAAGATATAAAATTTATCAGGAGTTTAAGGTACAGCAGATGGCACAAAGACGATTTCTGCTGGGAAGTGCCTGATTATCCTGGCAATCTTGATTTGATCAGGGATTATTTTGGAAGCAGGGTTTTGACTTTAAACCTGTTTGATGCAATGGATGTTAAGGCCATGAAAACAAGCAGGAAAAGCATTCAGCGTGATGAAGTACTGTTTCTGAAGACGCGTTCGGGCAGGGTAAAAGTATTTGCGTTTTTCAACAAAGCCTTGATCCGGGCCATTAAGGAAATACCTTACCACCGCTGGGATGCCACCAATAAATGGTGGACGATACCCTATTCGGAAGCGTTAATGGAAAGGATGAAGACGGCATGTGAAGCACATCAGTTAAAAGTAATTATAGAGGAGGAGCCAAAAACCAGTGTTGGGGCAAAAAAAATCAGTCCTTTTGATGTACCCAATTACCGAAAGGTTCCTGAATCGTATATTCAAAAGCATATCGAATTACGAAACAGCAGCCATACCATCAAAAATTATGTATCGAGCTTTGAGGAGTTTATTAACTACTTTCCGCACATGGAGATCGATCAGATCAATGAAGCACAGATAATGGAGTATTTAAGGTATTTGGTAAGCGAGCGGCAGGTATCAGTTTCGTATCAAAACGTAGCCATCAATGCCATCAAGTTCTATTACGAACAGGTATTGAGAGGGCGGCGCAAGTTTTATTTTATCGACAGACCCAGGCGCGACAAAGTGCTGCCTGAGGTTTTGAATTTAGCTGAAATTACAAGCATGATAAGACTAACCGAAAACATCAAGCATAAGTTGATATTGATGTTAGGTTATGGATCGGGATTGCGTTTAAACGAGATTAGTGCCGTTAGGCTAAGTGATATCGACAGGGAGCGTATGCAGTTGCGTGTGAAAAACGGAAAAGGGCGCAAGGATCGCTATACCAAACTTGCTGCTAAAATATTACCCATATTGGACGAATACCTTAGTAATGAGCCAACGGATAATTTGTTGTTTCGGGGAGCTACTGGCGGGAAGTATTCTGATCGTTCGATACAGCAAGTGGTAAAACAGGCCGCTGAAAGGGCTGAAATCAAAAAAA
>DJWN01000136.1 GCA_002440975.1 Bacteroidales bacterium UBA6229 | reverse complement strand
AACATAAAGTCTTCGATCAGCATATGGCTTTCCTGCTGTACTTTTACATAGGTATCAATCGGCTTGGAATTTTCATCGAGAATGAACTTCACCTCTTCGGAATGAAAATTGATAGAGCCGTTAGCCATTCTTTTCACCCGAAGTTTCTCAGCCAAACGGTGCAAAAGCATAATTTCCTGTTTGTAGTCACCTTCGCCTCCTTCAATCATAGCCTGCACCTCTTCGTAAGCATAACGACGGTTAGAGTTTATCAAAGTTTTTCCAATCCATTCATCCAAAATTTCAGCTTCTTCGTTCATCTCAAAAACAGCAGAAAAACAGCGTTTGTCTTCGTTTGGCCGCAACGAACATACCCCATTGGAAAGCTTTTCGGGCAGCATAGGAATCACCCGATCAACCAGATAAACAGAGGTTCCTCTTTCTTTGGCTTCCTCATCCAAGGCTGTTCCGGGCTTCACATAATGAGATACATCAGCAATGTGAACACCAACTTCCCAGTTGCCATTATCCAGTTTATGCAATGACAGGGCATCGTCAAAATCTTTGGCGTCGGCCGGATCGATGGTGATGGTAAATACCTTGCGGAAATCTTTTCGGCTGGCCATTTCGCTTGCAGAAAGCCTTTCGGAAATCGCTGCAGCTTCCTTTTCAACAGCAGTTGGAAACTGCAAAGGATAATGATATTCGGCCAGAATCGACTGCATCTCCACATTGTTTTCGCCGGGACGACCCAGCACATGAATCACCTCGCCAAAAGGATTCTTCGACTGCTCAGGCCATTCGCCAATGCGAACGACTACTTTATCGCCATTTTTAGCTTTGTTCAATGCCGATTTAGGGATAAAGATATCCATAGGCATATGCTGACTGTCGGGAACCACAAAACCAAAATCGCGGCTGATCGTAAGCACACCAACAAAATCTGTTTTGGTGCGTTGCAGTATTTCAACAATCTGGCCCTCAGTCTTTTTGTTTTTCCGCTTTGGGAAAAGGGCTACCTTCACGAGATCCTCATGCAAAGCCTGTCCGGTATTGTTGGCAGCAATAAAAATATCTTCGCCACCGTCTTCAGGAATCACATAAGCCTTGCCGGTACTTTTCATGTCCACCTTACCGATAGAAAGCTTACTTTTTCCACCAATTTGTGTAAGCATTTCCTTACTCAACACATAGCGGTAAGGCCTTTCTTCGCGCAGTTTCCCTTCCTGAAGCAGCTCACGCAAAATTTTATCAATCAAATCTTTTCCGGCTTTATCTTTGATCCCCAACAGCTTGGCAATCTGTTTATAGTTGAAGGGTTTAAACGGTTGCTCACCGAAAATACTCAGAATGGTATTTGTAAATGTGCTTTTGTTTCCAGTAGTGGATTTCTTTTTGGCCATGCGGTATGTGTTAATGTTTGAAACGCTTTCAGGCGATTAGCCCAAAAACATTATGCACGAAATTACAATAAATTCATGCTGCATAAAATTAAAAACTTATGAGCTTGTCTAATAACATTTAATCCACACAGGTAGTTATGATAGATAAGAATCGTTATCAAGATACCTCTATCTTCCGAGCAATCCAAATATCCTGAGGCACAACTTTCGTATTGCCCATCGGAAGCTCCACATGTTCAAGCACTTTCATTTTTCGAAAAAACAAAAATACTAAGCATTGATTTCCAGACAAGCTACCTCTTTGTATTCATCACTCAGAAGAAATCTTTCAATCATTTCTTTGTTTTGCATCATTAACAGAACAATTCCATTTGTAGATATATTTCCCGTTCTCAACCATACTATTTTAGGAGGATGACCATTGATTACACTAATGTCATAAAAATCTGAGTCAAAAGTTACGATTGAATGATTATTTCTCTTGGCATATTCCCAAATATCTGTATCATCACAGTTCATTAATCCACATTCTGAGACATGCTTACACTCTGGAAACAGATTATATAGCTTATTCGTAATTCGAAAAGAAATATTTTGGTCGAAAAGTAATTTCATGAAGCATGCTGCAATTTATGTTCTCTATCTGCTGCATAAGCCAAGCAGGCTTTTATATCATCCACTGTTAATTCAGGAAAATCATCAATAATTTCTTCATAAGTCATTCCAGAAGCCAACCAACCAAGCACATCAAATACAGTAATTCTCGTTTCTCTAACACATGGTTTTCCAAACCTTTTGTTCGGATTTCTTCTAATAATCGTCTTATATTCAATCATTTCTTTCTATTTTATTACAAAAATAACAATTTTTAAACGTTGTTAGAAGTGTCCTTTCAGGAAATATATGTAGTAACTCATCCAAAAATTTGAAAAAAGCAGCCTTGATGCATAGCAAAACGGCAAAGGTCTTATGCAAAGAAAATGGAATACTAAACAGGCAATAGGATTTTTTATTCCATTAATTCTACCTAAAATTCTCAAAAACTTTTTACGGTTTCCTATCGTTTTTAAGACTAACAACTACTTCCTAACAATCCAAATATCCTGTGGTACAACTTTCGTATTACCCATCGGAAGCTCCACATGTTCAAGCACTTTCATTTGGTTAAACAAAGTTTCCATAAATGATTTTGGCTGAAATGCCGAAAAAGTGCGATGGCCTTCTTTTACTTTGCCCCTCACAACAAGCTTTCCGGATTGAAAATTCTTTTTTTCTGTCTGATTAAGTTTCACCAGAAAATTAGCACCCTGAGTGGTTAAAAACAATATTCCGCCTGGTTTTAGGATTCTGTAAAGCTCATTAAACCAATTGTAATGCATGGACTCCGAAAGATGAGTAAAAATAGAAATGCCATAGATTACATCAAAAAAGTCGCTTTCGTAAGGCAGTTTGGCCTCCAGCTGGTTGGTATTAAAATGAACTTCGGGAATATGCTCACTACACCAGGCAATGGATTGTTCATTGTAATCTGTTCCGTAAAACGTACAGCCATTATTAATCACTAAGGGTAAATGCCTGATAATTCGCCCAGGCCCACAACCCCAATCTAAAATTCGTTTGTTCTGCAGTTTGACATATTTTTCGAAATATTCCTTCAACCAAATTGCAGTTTGACGGCTGTCTTCGTAATACTTCTTATAATCCAGCTGGAAAGACTCGTACATGAGGTAGTCGGGGGGTAAAACAATGTCAGGAAAAATTTCTTTAAACCTTCTATTTCGCTTTAACTTTACAATCCTGACAAAATAATATCTAACAACATCAGCTGTTTTTAAGAGACCAATGCTTCTTAATGAACTTGAAACATAATTAAACAAACTACGTACCATAAAAATATTTTCACAAATGTATTGCTTTTCGAAAAAATCATCTCTATTTTTACTAATCATTTGAACATTGACCTTAAATTACCAGTATTTTATTGAAACCAAAACTCATAACTTAGACTATGTGGTACAAGTCAGTATATTTTTTGGGGATTTTTGTTTTTTTACTGATCCATCAAGATTGTTTTGGGCAAAATAATCAAAATGAAGCACTAAGGCCTGGCGTTCGATTGACAACAGTTTATGATTATTGGATTCTTCATAATGCAATAAATCTAAACCTAAATTTTGGGAATCATAATTTGTATATAGGTCCCGAGTTGGTTCATATTTTAAGGCTTCCAAAAAAATATGATGATATTGATAATTATCGTAGTAAATCAATCGGTCTGAACTTTGGTTATCGCTATTCTTCACGAGAACTAGTACCCAGAGTGAAACTATACGGACAGTTAAATTTCTCCATATTTCAATTGAAACTTATTGAAAAACAGCTGGGTCCTCCATTTTCTCAGGAAAAGCTACAAATCGTGGTAGAAAACACTGCAAGTTTTGGAGTAGATTACAAGGTTTCCAATAAAATTCATTTGTTTTCGGGCCTGGGATTTGGTTCTTATGATGGCTTCTTCTTAATGATTAACTCATTTACTCCGACTTTTTATGTAGGCATTGATTATAATTGGTAGTGATATGTGGAATCCAACTTTTACCGAAAGCATCGACTAATTCATTACCTTCAATACTTATTGATTACCGGAATAGCTCGAATCAACGATTTCGTATAATCCGATTGTGGCTGCCGAAAAAGCATATCGGCTTCGGCCAGTTCTTCCATGCGGCCGTCTTTCATCACCAAAATACGATCCGACATAAACCTGACCACACTCAGATCGTGTGAGATAAAAATATAGGTTAAACCCCGATCGGCCTTGAGCCGGTTGAGCAAATTGAGCACCTGCGCCTGCACCGACACATCAAGTGCCGATACCGATTCGTCGCAAATAATTAGTTCTGGTTCCACAGCAAGTGCGCGGGCAATGCTGATGCGCTGCCTTTGTCCACCCGAAAACTCATGGGGATAGCGATCATAATAATCAGCTTTTAAACCAACCTCTTCCAGCAAATGATTTACTTTTTGCTTTGCTTCCATCGCCGAACGTGCCAAACCATGCACACGCATGGGTTCTGCAAGTGCATTTCCAATACTCATCCGCGGGTTAAGTGATGAATAGGGATCCTGAAAAATGATTTGAATCTGCTTGCGCATATTTCGCATGGTGCTGTCGCTGAGTCCGGTAATGGCTTTCCCTTTAAATAATATCGTTCCCGAAGTGGGTTCCTGAAGTCGGAGCAAAGTACGTCCTAAAGTAGTTTTTCCACAACCCGATTCACCTACCAACCCAAGCGTTTCTCCCGGATAAACCTCAAAGCTTACTCGATCAACGGCTTTCACCTGATCATAGGTTCTGTTTAAAAGGCCTTTTCGTAAAGGGAACCAGGTATTAACGTTTTTCGCTTCCAGCAGAAAATTCTGTTGATAAAGCAGTTCATGATTCCGCTTCCTAAATGTTTCTGGTATCAGCAGTTCTGCCTTGATCTGATCTGCACCTCCGGGCCATTTTTCCTGGAGAAATTCACTGATGACAGGGATGCGCTTCAATCGGTAATCCAGCGGAGGTCTACAAGCCAAAAGTCCTTTGGTATAAGGATGTTGCGGGTTATGAAGTATGGTCTGCACAGCTCCTTTCTCTACAATTTTTCCCTGATACATCACGGCAAGTTCATCAGCTATATTGGCTATCACACCCAAATCGTGGGTGATAAAAATCATGCCCATGCCATATTGTTGCTGTAAATCCTTTAATAAAACCAAAATTTCCTGCTGAACTGTCACATCCAGTGCGGTAGTAGGTTCGTCAGCGATCAGCAAATCAGGATTGCAGCTGAGTGCCATGGCGATCATCACGCGCTGCTTTTGTCCGCCCGAAAGCTGATGCGGATAGGCACGATACATGGCTTCGGGGCGTGGAAGCTTCACTTGCTCAAATAATTTAATCACCCGCTTTTTGGCTTCAGCCTTTTTCATTTTTTGGTGAATGCGTAAGGCTTCTTCTACCTGACTGCCACATCGCTGAACCGGATTGAGTGAGCTCATTGGTTCCTGAAAAATCATTGCCATTCGCTTGCCCCGCAACGGACGTAAATCAGATTCGGCAAAGCCAGCTAAATCAACTTCCTGAAAAGAATATGCTGAAGCAGAAACCTTTGCATTCCTGCTATCGAGCAAGCCCATCAAAGCCAGCGAACTCACCGACTTACCGCTACCCGATTCTCCAACGATACCAAGTGTTCTGCCGCGAAAAACTTCAAAATCAATTTCATGAACAACAGCTTTCCATTTCTTTCCGGAACGAAACTTAACTGTGAGGTCTCTTACGCTGAGCAATGGAATTTCTGATTTCTTAGCTTGCAATCAGTTTTATTTTTTTGAGTTTGCACAAAAGTACAGGAATTTTTTGCTATTTTTATGCATCCCAATTAGAGGCAACTAACGATCTATCGGGTCATGAAAATAACATCCCTTTTTGACGGTTTTCTGTCGCTCTTCTATCCGGAAGTTTGCGCAGCTTGCGGAACCGGTTTGATGCGCCACGAAAAAACGGTTTGTTTAACTTGCTTACATACCTTGCCAAAAACAGGTTATGAAAAGGTTGCCGACAATCCGCTGGCACGTATTTTTTGGGGAAGAATACCTTTTGAAGCTGTTGCGGCTACTTTTTTCTTTAGCAAACAAGGTAAGGTGCAGCATCTGATTCATGAGTTAAAGTACAAAAGCAACAAGGATGCCGGCTATTTTCTCGGCGAACAAATGGGAGAAAGTCTGCGCGAGGCACCTCTTTTCCAATCGGTTGACTACCTGATTCCGGTTCCGCTTCATCCCAAAAGACAGCATCAGCGCGGCTATAATCAAAGTGAAGTGATTGCACAAGGTATAAATCAGACTTTTCCGGTACCGCTGTCAGCTGATGTATTGTACAGAACGGTAGCTACCAGCACCCAAACGAGAAAATCGCGTCAGGCCAGGTGGGAAAATGTGAAACAAATCTTTGCCCTGAAAAACCAACAAAAACTGGAAGGAAAACATGTGCTGCTCCTCGATGATGTGATAACAACAGGCAGCACCCTCGAAGCCTGTGGTGCTGTGCTGCAGACTATCCCGGGCATCAAAATCAGTGTGGCGACGGCAGCATGTGCGGTGAGTTAAGAAACATAACAATTTACTACTTTTGTGCCCTAAACGTCTATTTTATGAACACCCTTCATCTTCAAATACTTGGAACTATTATTTTCTTCCTGTTACTGTTTCTGGGAAATATGATTTTCAGGGCTGTGTTGAGGCGTATTGATAAGCGCGTTCACTTTGCCCTCGAACGCAAAAAAATCATTTACAAGATCATTCACCTTTTCATTTTTATACTGGCAATTGTAGGATTAATAGCCATTTGGGGTGTTGATCCGCAGCAGTTGTTCCTGTTCCTAACTTCTACGCTTACCCTGCTTGCCGTTGGATTCATTGCACAGTGGTCAATCCTATCCAATATCACTGCCAGCCTGATCTTATTTTTCAATCATCCGATTCACATTGGCGGCTGGATCAAGATTTTGGATAAAGACCTGCCCATCGAAGGAATAGTAGAAAATATTACGCTGTTTTTTATGTACATCAGAACTGCCGAGGGTGTATTGCTTTCTGTTCCCTGCAATCAGGTATTGCAAAAAACAATCTCGGCAAACCCAAAGAAATTAGAGCCAAATCAGCCAAGCAGCGAAAACTAATCTCTTCGATGCTCCGGAATTTCAGGAATCGTATCCTGTATGCGTCCTTCACGGATTAGTTGCTCATTATAGGCTTTTCTGTTTCGTTCAAGTCTGCGCTGAAGCCTTGCCATATGATTAAAAAAATCATACAAGGCCTGAATAGGTCCTTTTATGGTGAGCGGAGCAGGTTTAACTCCAACCAAACTGCTTTTGAGCTCAGCCGTAAAATCTTCTATTTCAAAAGCTTTTACGGGTTCCATATGCACAAACAAATATTTAAAAGTTGGCCAGTCGTAAAATGCCCTCACCACCACTTCCTGCATTTGCACCGTATCGCGCTCCAACAAAATATACAGGCCGCCCGGTTGATTGATCAAGCTGTCGTGAGTTCCGATAATTTTCCGTGAAAATCCAATAGAAGTCAGCAACAAAGTGTCTGTTCCATATCCCCTGAAAGCAAACTTACCATATTTGTCAGAAATAGTTCCTCTTCGTGCCATTTTGCTGATTATATGAACATTAGGAACAGGTTTAAGACTGTCGGCCGAAAGCACCTTGCCGTGCACAATCATGCTTTGCTGAGCAGTGCCTTTTGAGACAAATGCAAGCACAAACAAAGCAAAAACCAGAACCTTTGAAAACCCTTTCATATGCAACAACGAAAGTAAAGTCTTCCGGCCAATTATTGGATATATCCTGCCATAAAAAATGTTAAGTCAGCACTTTAACAGTACTGATTTATATAAAATTGTATTTTAGCTTTTACAACTTTGAATGTTTAAGCTATCCTGATGCAAAACAAAAAGCTCATGAAGAAGATTTTTAGATCACTTGCTTTCTTGCTGGTGCTACTGATAATCGTTTTAGGCATATTTTTACTTTTCATTCAAATGAATGATTTTAATCCGCCGGCACAAATGAAAATCACAACCGAAGGACAAGCAATTATGCGTCATACCGGAAGCGAATCCCTGCGCTTTGTCAGCTGGAATATCGGTTACGGAGGTCTTGGAAAAGAAATGGATTTCTTCTACGATGGAGGCACAAAAATAAGAGCTACCAAGGAACAAAGTCAGGAATGGATGCATCAGATTTCGCGCTGGATCGCTCAGAATTCCAATGCTGATTTTCTCCTGTTGCAAGAAGTTGATTTTAATGCCAAAAGAACCTATTTCACTGATCAATCGCAACAATTGGCACCTTTGCTCCCCAATCATGAAATGATACTTGCTGTGAACTACAAAATACCTTTTGTTCCAGTTCCGGTGTATGAACCCATGGGAAAAGTTGAAGCCGGAATGCTAACTTTTTCTGCTTATAAATCAATTGAAAATGTACGTTTTTCCTACCCTAAGATTGCCGGCTGGCCCGATCGGATGTTTTTGCTTGATCGTTGTTTTATCAAAAGCCGGTTTGCCACCAGTCTGGGAAACGAACTGGTGATTTTTAACACGCACAACTCAGCCTTTATTGATGATCCGCAAAAAATGCAACACGAACTACAAGCCATTCGCGATCAAATGTTGCTGGAATACCAGTTGGGAAATTTTGTTATTGCAGGAGGCGACTGGAATATGAATCCAACTGAGATGCATAATCCAACTTATAATTCAGGTCATCATTTTACCAATGCACCGGTACAGTTTCCTGATCACTTCTTTCCGGAGGACTGGAAATTTGCCTATGACACAAAAGTGCCTTCCAACAGGCAAATGCACGAGGCCTACCGTAAAGGAATCACCGGAACAACCACAATCGACTTTTTTATTTTGTCGCCAAATGTCGATTTGCTCTACCTGAAAACATTCGACCTTGATTTCGCTATAAGCGATCATAATCCGGTGATGATTGAAGTAAATTTGAAACCACCAACAGAATGAAATACTTGTTCACTTTATTCATTTCATTTGTTGTGTTGAGCAGTTTCGGACAAAAAACTTCTGTTTTCACAACCGAAAGCGGGAGGATAGATTTTGAATCCAATGCCCCGCTCGAACTTATTAAAGCTGGCTCATCGCATTTAAAAGGAGCCCTCAACACCACCAATAATGCTGTGCTTTTTATACTCGAAAACCGCACTTTTGAGGGTTTTAACAGTCCTTTACAACAAGAGCATTTCCACGAAAATTATATGGAATCCAAAAAGTATCCACATTCTACATTTCAGGCCAGAATTATCGAGCCATTAAATTGGATATCAGGAACTACACAGCAAATTCGTGCCAAAGGTATTCTGGATATTCATGGCATCAAACAGGAGCGAATCATCAATGTCAGACTGCAATATGAGGAAAATCAGGTGAAAGTGAATGCATATCTTGAAATTGCCCTCGAAGACCACAAAATCCGTATTCCAAAAGTGGTTTCCAAAAAGATTGCTCCGGTGATAGCAATTAAAATTGAAGCCCAATTGAAACAACAAACTCAACAATAAAGCTAAAATTAATTCATGTTGTCCGTCAAAAAAATACTTGGCTTTTTATACATGCTGGCTTTTTGGTCGGGCCTTCTGCAAGCCGAAACACTCTATACCAGAACGTATATCCCCGGGCAATCAATGGACAACAAACCAATTGTTTGTCTGGCCGAAAACGATAAGGACTTGTTGCATATCGGCTCTACAGGAGGTGTTTTTCAATTTGATGGTATTACTTACAGCTTAATTGCCCTGCCCGACAGCTTGCAACATACTGATGTAAAGCAAATTCTATTCTCTAACTCAGGATTTTTTATTGGTTTAAACAAAGGCAATTTACTCTTTTGGAGCAAAACCAATGGATTTGAACACCTGCTAAAGCTCAGCGCGACAGACTCAAAACTTACTATCGACAAAGATTCTGCACTCTGGATTGGAACTTATGGCGATGGAATAGCACGTTTATCAAAGGACAGGCAAATACGCCGGATTACGCACATAAATCATGCAATGAATGATTATATCTACCGCTTGCATTTCGTTGATAATGCAATTTGGGCCGCTACCGATGCAGGCATTTATCGTATTGATAATCGCGCTGATTCATTGCAAATTAAGCACTTTACAGATCTTCCCGACCTCATCGTAACAGCAATGACGCTCGATCCTGAAAAGGGATTATGGTTAGGGTTTCAGCAAGGTGGTTTTAGCTATTTTGATCCGCAAACAGGACATGTATCTAACTTCCAACACACCGATGAACGCGTTGAAATGTTGAAATTTGCCGAAGGCCGGCTTTGGATAAGCCAGTCAGGCAAAAAACTACTTTCCTATTCAACCGAAGACGATGAAACTGATGTTTATGATTTTCCTGAATCTGTTTTGTCTGGTGATCTACAATGTGTTTTGCCCTCAAAAATCGGAGGTTTGTGGGTTGGGACAGAAAAATCTTTGGGCTGGACAGCAGCACATTTGATCCGCTTCAAATCGGGATTTACTGAAATACAGGCAGTTTTAAATGATCACTAAATAACTTATGGATAGCCAGTGCCGAAGGTTTACATCGTATTGAAGATGGAATAACTGAAAAAATCAATTTTCCCCTACGGGGAACAGCTTTCGAAAACGCCTTTATCACGTGCTTGCACCAAACGAAGAACCATCGCATTTGGATCGGTACTTTTGATCAGGGATTGTTGTGTTATCATCCAAAAAATAAAGCGATTAAGCAATACACAGAATCCTCCGGGCTGATCAATAACAATATCCTCTCACTCGAAAGCCGTGGCGACACCTTGTGGATTGCAAGTCTGGGAGATGTTTCAAGAGATATTCAATCAAATAATCAGCTGCGTTTTCAATCCTTTGACCAAACCAATGATTCGGGAACCAATTATGTGTACCACCTTTTCAAGGAATCAAAAATCGCATCTGGCTGGGAACTAATGGGCAGGGCTTGCTCTATTTTGAAAATGGCCATTTCAAAAGGCCATTCCCGGATACGCTGGCCGATAATTCTATTTACTCTGTTGCAGAAGCTGCTGATGGTGGTATCTGGTTTGCAGCATCCGACAATGGAATTTATCGCTTCCAGAACAATCAATTAAAGCATATCACTAATACCGATGGCCTTAGTTCAATGACGGTGACCTCACTCCAAAAAAGCCGGAGATCAATTCCTTATTGTTGTTACGGCTGGCGGAATAGACCTGATTCACACCGAAAACGGTGTGGTTTATCCACTGAGTAATGCTTACGGACTAGGCAGTTTTCAGCCTGACCTGAATGTGATTAGTCAGGATCAAAACAAGACAATTTACATTGGAACACCTTTTGGCTTACAAATCCTGAGTCAGGTGGAGGAATTAGGCTACAGAAAAGCAGCTTTATTTTTAAACGAATTGCATAGTTTTGGAGAAAACCTGACCAAAAAAACACTGATAAAACTCACTTCCAGGCAAAACCAATTAAGCGCAAGCTATACTGCTTTGTGGTATCCCCAACCCGAAAGGTTGCAATTTGCATCCAAACTGGCAGGATATGATCAGGAATACCGCTTGACGCGGAACGCCAAATCCATTACAATGCTCTTGAACCCGGAAATTATACGTTGAAAATTAATCTTTCAGGTCTGCCGTCTTATTTACCTCAGCCGGAAATAAGTCAGCAAATAAAAATTTTGCTACCCTTCTGGAAACGCTGGTATGTCTGGATTTCGGGTCTGCTAATACTGATTTTTATTGGGTTGCTGCTTATGAAACAAAGGATTCAGAAAATCAGAAAAGAACAACAACTCCGACGCGAACGAGCTGAATTTGAATATCGAAACCTGCGCAATCAGGTAAATCCGCATTTTCTGTTTAACAGTTTCAGCACCCTGATGGCTTTGATTGAAGAAAATGGAACAGAAGCACTGGAATATACCGAACAACTAAGTGACTATTTCAGACAGATTTTGCAATTCAGAGATACCGAACTGATCAGCCTCAGAGAAGAACTACAGCTTCTGGAAAACTATCTTGCGCTACAAAAAAACGTTATGGCGATGGCTTAAAAATGGAAATCCGTCTTGATGATAATGCTTTGAATTCCATGATTCCGCCAATGAGCCTGCAAATGCTGGCCGAAAATGCACTAAAACATAATCAGGCCAGCCGGGCAATGCCATTACAGATTTCGTTATCCATAAAAGCCAATGAACTGGTGTTTTGTAATCCTTTACAACCCAAACAAAACACAGAAAAATCAACGGGATTGGGTGTAAAAAACATAGCAGAACGGTATTTCAATTTCGCCAACAAGCATATTCGGGTGCACAAAAACGAAACACACTTTTGTATTTACTTACCTTTGATTTTCAAATGAGGACATCACAAACATTTACCGTTTTACAAATTGAATACGAGCAAGCCACAGCCAATCGGCATCAAAGGTTGTTAACAGAAATTGCTCCGGAAGCAATCTGGCTCAATACATTCGATAACATTGCATCCAGTGTTGATTACCTGAAAAATAATCCCGAACCAGATTTGATTTTACTGGATATACAACTGGCTGATGGCAATAGTTTCGAGATTTTCAGACAAATTACTGTAAGTTGTCCTGTGATTTTTATGACCGCTTATGATGAATATGCCATCAAAGCTTTTGAACTCAACAGCTTGGAATATCTGCTGAAACCAGTTAAAAAAGACGCACTTGAAAAAGCCATTCAAAAATTTGAAAAGCAACGCAAAACTCAGGCAATGCCCGATTTTAATCAATTGCTGGCCAGCCTCGAAGCCTTGCAGAAACCAAAAAAAACAATGCGTTTCATGGTTAAGCGGGGCAGTCAGATCAAAACTTTTGAAGCTCATGAAGCAGCCTATTTTTATATAGAAGACAAAATCGTTTTTGCCATGCTTAACGACGGCAGCAGATATCCTGTCGATTACAGTCTTGATCAATTAGAAACCCAACTTGACAAACAACAATTTTTCAGAATCAATCGCGCAACGATCATCAGCTTTGATGCCATCGACAAACTACACACTTACAGCAAATCACGGATAAAAGTGATTTTAAAACCTTCCTGCCCCATCGAAACGATCAGCAGCACCGACCGCTCGCCGCTTTTCAGAGATTGGCTCAGCGGTCAATAATTCCTGTTCAAATCTCATTCTTTCTTATTCTTTCTTATTGAACCGAAATGATTTTCAATGGGTTAATAATGCAGTTACTTTCGCCACATCAAATCCAAAAAATTCCTTCACTATGAAAAAATGGATCAAAATACTGGCTGTACTTACTGTGATTGGTATTGCCGCTGCCACTTATGTTTATGTATTTGTTTACAACAAAGCACATCCCGATTATGCGCAGCTCGAACCCAAAATCAGCCTTACAGCCGAAAATTGTTTCACAACTTTTAGAGTAAATGAAGCAGAAGCCAATGAACGTTTTATCGGTAAAATGATTCAACTTTCAGGCCACTTAACCCAAATAGAACATAGTGGAGATCAGACGATTTTCTACTTCATACTTTCCGAAGGGATGTTTGGAAACGAAGGCGTTCGCGTTAGCATGATTCCCGATGAAAAGCTTTCAAACATCACAGCAGGGCATAGTATCACCTTAAAGGGTTTTTGCACCGGATACAATCAAACCGATGTAATCCTCGAACATGGCAGTGTAATTTATTAATCAAAAAAAATAGCCCGATGAAAAAACTAATTGTAATGCTCATGATAACATTTCTTGCGCTTGGAACTCAAATGCAAGCACAAAAATACATCACCAAAAATGGCCAAATTCATTTTTATTCTGACGCACCAACAGAAAAAATTGAAGCCTTTAATAATCATGTTAACAGCGCATTGGATATTTCAAGCGGTGATTTTATCTTCCGTGTGCTGATGAAATCCTTTCAATTTGAAAAGGCTTTGATGCAGGAGCACTTCAACGAAAACTATATCGAAAGTCATAAGTTTCCCAATGCCACCTTTATGGGAAAAGTGACAAACCTGAATGAAATTGACTTTTCAACACCAGGCTCTTATCAGGCACAAATTGAAGGTGAATTAAGCATTCATGGTGTAACTCAAAAAATTTCGGAACAAGGCACTTTTGAGGTGAAGGATGGAAAAATACAGGGTAAATCAACATTTTATGTAGCCGTTGCCGATTATGACATTAAAATTCCACAGGCTGTAATTACTAATATTTCAGAAAAAATTGAAGTAAATGTGGATATTTTACCTGAAGCCTTGAACAAATAAAACAATTCACTGTTCTTATTACGGTTTTGGTTATACATTTCAATTTTCTCCTATTGACACAGGCGTGCTGCTCCCCGCAGGCGCCTGTTTCACTTTTTTATGAATCTCTGATTTTCTGCTAGTTACATTAATCATCAAAAAATAATTACTTTTTTTCTACAAAACATCGAACATTTTACATGCCTATATGTTTAATGTTCGGTTTTGGTTATACATTTCAATTTTCTCCTATTGACACAGGCGCGCTGCTCCCCGCAGGCGCCTGTTTCGTTTATAAAAAAACTGCCTGAGATCTTCAGGCAGTCAGGGTTTTCAAACTAATTTTTTAGTTATATAACAGAAAAAAATTAGTTCAGTTTAAATTTTACCGGAATATTAAAAGATACACGAACGGCTTGTCCTCTTTGATAACCCGGTTTCCATTCAGGCAGTAATTCTACGACTCGTTTGGCTTCTTCGTCACAACCACCACCAATACCTCTGAGGATTTTCACATTGGATACACTTCCATCTTTTTCGACAACGAAATTGATATAAACCGTACCCTGTATGGAATCGCGACGAGCCTCCTCGGGATAGCTGATGTTATTGGCAAGAAAATTTATCATTGCAGTGGGTCCGCCTGGAAATTCTGGCGCATCTTCAACTACAGTAAATACTTCTTCACCAGGTGCTTGTTCTTGCTTAAAAGCGGGTGTTTGATCCTCTTCCAGTTTTACTTCTTCGATCGGTTCTGTTGCAAAATTGCAGGACTGAATAAAAACTGCAGCCACAAAAAAGGGCAGGAGTAAAGTTAATTTCAACCATTTTCGGGCAGGCTGATTCCCCTTGATTTGATTCATCATAAGCATACGTTTTTTAATTAGTGAAACATTAAACGGAGTTGTAAGCCAGAGCATTCCGCCATAAGTGGTTAGCTCCAGCAAAGTTTTTTGATAACTTGATTTGTTAACTTTTTTTATAGCCAGCTGATCAGCTTCAAACTCATGCATGGATTTTAGTTCGCTGCGTAAAAAATACCAGGCCGGATGATACCAAAAAACCGCCTGAAGTAACTCAAAATAAAGAATATCCAGCGAATGAAAGCGTTTGGCATGAGCCTTTTCGTGCACCAGCACCGCATCAAAACGCTGATCATTGAGCAAATGCTCCGAAACAAACAACCAATTAAAAAATGAAAAAGGCACTTTGTCACTTTTTAATTTAACAAGTCTCATCCCTTGATTTTCAAAGCTTCTTCCCCGCCAAATCAGAAAGCCGATAACTAACAACCGAACAACAAACTGAAGCACAAACCCAAGACTGATCAACGCAAAAACAAACAGCATATTGATCGAAAAACTATTTTGCTGCTCAATATCTGCAACAGAATTGTTTGCCGAATCAATCAATAGCTCTGGTAAGTTAACCGAAGGGAAAACAGTATAAGCTTCTATCTCCACAAAATTTGTTGGCAGCAATGGCAACAACAAAGCCAGCACACTACTTGTAAGGATATAAAACCGATTGAAAACTACGCTGGCATTTCTACGCAAAACCAAAAAATAGGCTACTGCAAAAATCAACAGATAAATTGCTGCACGAATATTCCAGTAGAGCAGGGCTTCCATGGTTACTGATTTGTAGATTTTTGTTCTATCTCCTTTTCAATTAATTGCTTCAGCTCTTCCAGCTCAGAAAGACTCAGCTTCTTTTCTTTGGAGAAAAAAGAAAACATCTGTTTCACGGAATTACTAAAATAATTACCAGCCAGATTTTTAACCAAATGTTGCGAATATTCTTTTTTAGTAATCACCGGAAAATACTGATGACTTTTGCCAAATGCATCATGCCCAACAAACCCCTTGCGTTCGAGAATCCGCACTATCGTCGAAACCGTATTATAGGCAGGCCTGGGCTCAGGTAATTGCTCTAATATATCGTTCACGAAAGCTTTTTCGAGCCTCCATAATTCATGCATGATCTGTTCTTCTGCCTTGGTGAGTTCTTTCATCGTAACTAAGTTGCTAGTTTTATAACTAATTATTTAGTTAAATATTGTACAAAAGTAAATTAAAATTGAAAAAAGTCAAGAAAAATATTGTTTTCGGTTGATTTTCAGTGATTAACGGATCAGTATCCTTTTGCTGTTGCCTCTTTTTCGAGCCGAATGTACCAATCTTCTCC
Source organism: Bacteroidales bacterium UBA6229 (assembly GCA_002440975.1). Classification (GTDB taxonomy): domain Bacteria; phylum Bacteroidota; class Bacteroidia; order Bacteroidales; family F082; genus UBA5536. The sequence goes on along the minus strand of DJWN01000136.1, from coordinate 32,116 downwards.
AAAGCGACGGGTCAATGCATCCTTTAAAAATTTGTACAAGGGCAGTCCTGCCTTTTCGCCTTTTCGCTTTGCGGGAACACAAATACTCCATTGGTGATAATTCACGTGGATAAAGCCATCCTTTTCGACCAGCCTCACAGGATAGAGGTGACAACTCACAGGTTTCCGAAAATTGCTTTTACCGGCATTCCAGGCTTTTTCGATCGTACAAAAAGCTGTGCCATTTTCATGAAAATCCACAAAAGCACATTCTTCTCCGTTTACCAGAGGCGTTACATACTGACCCATTTCGTCATAATCAAAAACACCATCCTGCTCCACCACCTGTATTCCTTCGGGGCGCATAAAGGGTTTTATCTCATCCATATTATCCTCGAGCAAACTGATTTCGGCCTCTTCGAGCGGCGCTCCCGCATCACCGGCCACACAGCATTCGCCTTTGCAGCGCGGTAAATCACAAATAAATTTGGCAGCCAAAAAATCCTGGCTTACGATGGTATTGTCGATGATGATCATGCTGCAAAAGTAAGGATAAGTAAAATATCAGACTGAAATTTTGATCCTTGTAAACACTGTGAATTCTTTCACAAATTATCCTTAATTTTGTAGCCTAAATCAAAATCTGAAGTCTTTAATTCAATCATATTTAAACGTTTAACATTAGTACTATGGCATTCAATCTGAGAAACAGAAATTTTCTGAAACTGCTTGATTTCACTCCACAGGAAATCAAATTTTTACTTGAACTTTCGGCCGACCTTAAAAAGGCCAAATATGCCGGAACTGAGCAGCCGCGTCTCACCGGAAAAAACATCGCCCTGATATTCGAAAAAGCGTCCACACGTACACGCTGTGCCTTTGAGGTTGCCGCTTATGATCAGGGTGCCCGCGTAACTTATTTAGGTCCTTCCGGCTCGCAAATCGGCAAAAAGGAATCCATGAAAGATACAGCCCGCGTTTTGGGTCGTATGTACGATGGCATTGAGTACCGTGGCTTTGGACAAGACATTGTTGAAGAGCTCGGAAAATATGCCGGCGTACCTGTTTGGAATGGTCTTACCAACGAATTTCATCCCACACAAATCCTGGCCGATTTCCTCACCATGATGGAACACAGCGACAAACCATTACATCAGGTGAGCTTTGCTTATCTGGGCGATGCCCGTAACAATATGGGCAATTCACTCATGGTAGGTGCTGCAAAAATGGGCATGGATTTCAGGGCTGTTGCTCCAAAACAAATGTGGCCAGACGAAAAACTGGTTAAAACCTGCCGCGAAATCGCCAAAGAAACCGGTGCTACAATTACGCTCACTGACAGCGTTGACGATGGTGTAAAAAGCGTTGATTTCCTATATACTGACGTGTGGGTTTCGATGGGCGAACCTGATCAGGTGTGGGAAGAGCGTATTAAACTGATGTTACCCTATCAGGTTAACCAAGCCATGCTCGACAAAACCGGTAATCCAAAAGTGAAATTCCTGCACTGTTTGCCTGCTTTCCATAATCGTGAAACAATTATAGGTGAACAGATTTACCAAAAATTTGGCGTAGAAGCCATGGAAGTGAATGATGAGGTTTTTGAATCTCCTGCTTCAGTAGTGTTTGATGAAGCCGAAAACAGACTGCATACTATCAAAGCAGTAATGGTTGCCACTTTAGGAAGCTAATTTTATTCCTATCATAATAAGAATCCTGATAGCTATTTATCGGGATTTTTTTTGCTTTCGTCCTTTCCATTTCACCCTGAAAAAAAGCCCTCCAAAAGCTGAAACTACCACATAAACAGGATAGATTAAAGCCAGGGGAAAAGCCAAAATCAGATATTGTCGATTTCTGAAAAAAGTGGCTGAATTTGTTAACAAGGGAAGGTCAACCAAAAGCTTGAGGCCGGTAAAAAGCAAGAAAACAAGTGCCAGAAAAGGATAGAAAAAACTTAAAACCATCAAACTAAACAACATAAAATTATAGCTGAAAACAATCAGTGCTGGCAGGATAATAATGACAGAACGGTAGTGTTTATTTTTTGAAACCCAACGCATTCGTTGTTTTATAAAGCATTTGATATCCGGGCATGGAGCTGTTGTAACAATAGCTGACTCATCCTTAACAAAACGAATTGCTTCCGAACCATAATGCTTTCTGATTGCCTCCATTAAAAACACATCATCGCCTGATTGCAAACTGCTGTCATTGCGAAACTTTTCAACCTCTAAAGCGGCTTTCTTTTCAAAAACCATATTGGCTCCGTTGCTCATTACCGGCAACTGCAAAGCTGCCGCACCTCCGGTACTTCCAATCAGGCTCATAAATTCAAGCGACTGTATTTTTTCAAAAATATTTTTTGCCGGATGAAGTAAAACCGGTCCCAATAACATTCGTGTTCCGGGTTGTTTTAGAGCCCTTGCCAGGCTTCTGAGCCATCCCTCCGAAACAAGACAATCGGCATCCGTCACGGCAATATATTTTCCAACGGCTTGATTCATTCCTTCACGCAAAGCTGCCTTTTTTCCTTCTCCCACAGCACTTATTACCCTGAAATTTCCCAAGCGATGTTGCTGAATGAACCGCCTTACAAGGGCAAGTGAATGATCTTCGGAATGATCATCGATGATAATCACCTCAAAAGCATCAATTGGATAGCGTTGATCGCGCAATTTTTCCAATAGTTTCTCCAATTTTTCCTCTTCATTACGCGCTGCTACAAGCACAGAAATTTCCGGAAATGAAACAAGTTTTACAGCAGTTTGAGATTTTAATGAAAACCAACCGATGGTATATAACCCAATCAATATCAGGTATAAACCAGCCGTTATCTCAACAACCCGAAGCAAATAGGTGAAATACTCAAGATGATCCATTTTCCCTCCTGAAAAACTTTAGCCGGTACACAAAAAACACACCTAAAAGTGCAGGCACAACAATATTGACAAGCCAAACAGCCGAAGAAGCAGCAAAAACACTTACTTCAAAACCATCAAAAACAAGCTGTTGCGATTGCAACCAAATTGAGAATAAAAAAATACTCACACTGCCTCTAACACCCAATTCGCTCAAGGCAACGGTTGGTATCAGGGTTATGAACAAATAACTAACACCTACCAGCATAATGGCTTCGGGATAAGTAAGAGGAAGCTCAAATGCCCAGAAAAACAAAATAAACTGCAACGAAAAAACTCCATAACGTAAAACTGACAGCCCCAAAATATATGCCAACTGTTTGTGTTTAAAATAATTAAATACCTCTATATAAGGCAGAATGACTTTGCTTTTACCTGGAAACAGACTCTTTACGATTACATATAATAAATTGATATTAAAGTAAATAAAAACACCAGCCGATATAAGCACCAGGATCAAAACCAAAACAGCACTATAAAGCCATTGATTATTGGCAGAAAAATAATCCGTCATGGGTAGAAAAAACAAGAGGGCTACTCCTCCTATGACTAATGTAACCAGCAATTGCGCCAAACTTCCAATCATGGTGAGTAAAACACCTTTGATATGGCTAGCCTTTTCGAGAATAAAAACCCTCCCCAGATAATCACCCACACGATTTGGCATAAACATGCTCACCGAAATACCACTCAGCACAGCAGTAAAAGCTTTGTTTAGCTTAACTTTCTCCAAATTGCGTATCTGAAACTGCCATTTCACACTTTCTAAAAACAGATTCACAGGCATCAGGACAATGGCCAGTAATATGATTCCTAAATGCCTTGGATCATTCAATCGTTCGGCCAGCAATTCGCGTAGGGTTTGGAACTTTTCGCTGGCAATCAGTTGATCATACAAATACCAGAGCGTAGCCCCGATGATTAGCAAGCGCAGCGAAAGATTGGCTATTTTAATTACTTTTGCCTTACGCATTTTGATTATTAATTATACTGCTAAGTACGGCATTTCATTTGAAAACAGAACGTATTATTCTTGGCATCGACCCCGGAACAACGATTATGGGTTACGGCCTGATCCTTCAAAAAGGTAATCAGATGCAACTCCTTGTGATGGGCGAATTGAAGCTGAGTAAATACAGTAATCAGACGTTGAAATTAAAGAAAATTTTCGAGCGCACCCTCGAACTGATTGCAGAATACAATCCTGATGAGCTGGCTATTGAAGCACCTTTTTTTGGTAAAAACGTTCAATCCATGCTCAAATTGGGTCGTGCACAAGGGGTTGCCATGGCTGCAGGATTATATAAGGATATTCCAATTTTTGAATATTCGCCACGAAAAATCAAACAATCCATCACCGGAAACGGGAGCGCATCCAAAGAACAAGTGGCTGCCATGTTGCAACGTCTTTTAAACTTCAATGAATTGCCAAAAAATATGGATGCTACTGATGGATTAGCTGCTGCCGTATGCCACTTTTTTCAGGGCAACAAGCTGGTTTCAGAAAAATCGTATAGCGGCTGGGCAGCTTTTGCCAATCAAAATCCAGATAGGTTAAAATAGTACTAATCCAATTTTTCGCTTGATTTTTGCTTCTTATTTATGCCCCAAAAAAGCATGAAAACTCCAATTAAAAATATCAGGATATTGATCCCTAAATCGCTGTAAGAAAAATTCTTGTCGTCATTAACACCTAACACCAACTGAAGAATTGGTAATAAGGAAAGAATGACCAACACACTTCCGATAAGAATGCTGATATTTTTCATATCAGTCAGGTTTTCGTCATTGGCTAACAAAATTACAAAAACTTTCCGAAAATATTTATCTGGCTATTGAAAATCACTGTTGTCCGCTAAAATGATAATGTTGTCCCGTACTACGGCATTATTAAAGCGATTGAGCATTTTTATGTGAGTTTTACCAGACAATAATGATAGAAAATCAATAATGGATTCACATCAATTTCTGAAAATACTGCCACCACCTGTCGGGCAATTCATCCTTCAGAGCCAACTCATAATCAGCTTTCGTACAAGGCACAAAATGATGGCGTTCATACTTTTTTCGGTCTGTCCGGCCAAAAGATAGATCAATCCACCAGCGATCAGTTTTTTTGCTGCGTAAAAAAACCACATCCTCTTCCTGACCTTCTATACGTACGTTATATTTTGCAAAATCACGACTGTCAGTGGCTGGCAGGTCGTGTTTGCGATTGGCAAAACCTTCGGCAAAATACCAAATTAATTGAGCCATAAGCTTGGCCGTAATATTCTGCTGATCAATAAGTGGATTATATTCAAAAAAACCAATCGCACTCAATTTATCACTCATACCGGCATAGCGTGCCAGACGGCATGCTTCGTCGCCCGTAAAACCATTGGGTTCTGCATTCCTGTTTCCGGGAGCGTCAGAAGCACGGATAGCCGAAACGTCAAAACTTACGATATCAGCATTTCGCAAAAGTGGTTCGGCACTTTCGGGAGATGATTTAAACGTTCCGAGCCGATACACATCAAACAAAAGATTCTTCATCAGTTCAACAGCTTCTGCATCCACATCATAAGTTTGATAACCCAGATTGGAAAAATTGAACAGAAAATTAGGCTGGTGCATGATGATATGGCTCAAATAGGCCTGTGAATTGATTGGTTCTTCATCCTGACCAAGGTCAAAAATAGGATCGATTGCTGCAATATTCACCAAACGTCCGATATTTTCGTAAGCCTTATAAATGGCATACGTCAGATCCTGACTTCCTCCAAGGACAATTGGAATAATTTCAGCCCGGATCAGTTCTGCTGCAACCTGGCTCAGCGCAAAATAAGTATCATCAATAGTGTATCCGGGTTTTATATCTCCCAAATCCGCAAATTTCAGGTTTGGCCAATGATCAAAAAGCTGATAAAATGCTTCGCGGATCAAATCAGGTGCTTTTCCGCAGCCTTCGTTGCCAATTGCGTTACGGTCTTCTTTCACGCCGATTATTGCTAACTTTACCTCCACAAGATCAGGAAATGCATCTTTTTCATGATAGATGACAAGTGTTTCTCCTAAACGCTTACGGCCTGGTCGCCACGGTTTTCCGCTCAGCTGCACCTGAACAGGTTCAAGAAAAATACTAAGTTCCATAGCTCGATTTAACGGTGTTTTGTTGGGCTAAAATAACAATAAAAAGCTATCATTTTACTCCCAACTACTGCTTAGCATAAAAAGCATTACTTACCGGCTTTCTTTCTCACAAACTTTTTCTTTGGTGCATTACCCGGATCTTCCACTATTCTAATACAAGCCTCAAGATCAAGTTTTTGTGGATCGGTTCCTTTAGGTATTTTATAGTTTTTCTTTTTGTAGCTAATATAAGGACCATATCTGCCATCCAACACCTTGAGGTCGGGCTCCTCCTTAAACTCACAAATGATGCTTTTCTTATCTTTCTCTCGTTTTGCCTCAATAAGTTCAATGGCACGTTCAGCGTCTATCTCAGCCGGATCATCCGTTTTCTGAAGGCTGTAAAACATATTGTTATGTTTCACGTAAGGCCCGAAACGACCAATAGCAACAGTCATTTCCTTATCTTCATAGGTACCCAATGAACGAGGAAAACTAAACAGCTCCAAAGCATCATTCAGATTGATGGTCTCCATGGTTTGATCCTTGTGCAGCCCTGCAAAGCGCGGCTTCTCATCCGAATCTGTATCACCCAGCTGAATCATAGGTCCGAACCGGCCTACCTTTACAAAAACATTCTTTCCGCTGGCCGGATCAACTCCTAGCAACTTCTCACCAGTAAATTTACCGGCATTTTCAGTGGTGTTTTCGATCTTCTTATGAAAAGGCCCGTAAAACTCACTGATCATCTGGTTCCACTTTTTCTTACCCTCTGCTATCTCGTCAAACTCCTTTTCTACGTTGGCTGTAAAGTTGTAATCGATGATGCTGTCAAAATACTGGCAAAGAAATTTATTGACAAGAATTCCAATGTCAGTCGGGAATAGCTTGGCTTTTTCAAAACCTGTGTTTTCTGAAGCAGTTTTAGTGGAAATCTTATCTCTTCTCAATTGAAGTACCTGATACTTTCGCACAACGCCTTCACGATCTTCTTTCACCACATAGCCACGTTTCTGAATGGTCGAAATTGTTGGTGCATAAGTGGATGGACGTCCAATGCCAAGTTCTTCCATTTTTTTTACAAGACTGGCTTCGGTATAGCGAGCAGGATGACGTGTAAAGCGTTCCATTGCCGTCATTTCCTTTAATTCGAGTTGCTGACCTTTACTTACCGGAGGCAACATATTATTTGTTTCATCTCCATTTTCTTCATCACTGCTTTCCATATAAACCTTTAGGAATCCATCAAATAAAATAACCTCGCCATTAGCTGTGAAGTGCTTTTTTTGAGTTGAAATGGAAATATTAACATTCGTCTTTTCAAGCTGTGCGTCAGCCATTTGCGAAGCAATTGTACGTTTCCAGATTAATTCATACAATCGTTTTTCATCAGCATTTCCTTTCACATCCGGCTGATTGAGATAGGTTGGTCTGATGGCTTCGTGGGCTTCTTGCGCTCCTTTTGATTTGGTACTGTATTTACGGATTTTAACATATTTATCACCAAAGGTGTTGGTAATCATTTCTTTAGCCAATCCCAAGGCCATATCTGATAGATTAACAGAATCTGTACGCATATAGGTTATCTTACCAGATTCGTAAAGCTGCTGGGCTACCCGCATGGTATTGGCTACTGAAAATCCCAGTTTTCGGCTGGCCTCCTGTTGCAGGGTTGAAGTGGTAAACGGAGGAGCTGGTGATTTTTTAGCAGGTTTCTTTTCAATGGCCGTTATCGTATAATCGGCTCCAATACAATTTTCAAGAAATTCTTGTGCGTCGGATTCTTTTATAAAACGTTCTGGCAGTTCGGCCTGAAGCTGATGTTGCTGTCTGTCAACTTTAAACGTGAAAACAGCTAAAACCCTAAAGGCACTGGTAGCCTTAAAATTTTTAATCTCATCTTCGCGCTCAACGATCAGCCTAACAGCAACCGACTGCACACGACCCGCCGAAAGGCTGGGCTTTACTTTTTTCCAAAGCAGTGGTGATAATTCATAACCCACCAGCCTATCTAAAACCCGTCGTGCCTGCTGTGCCGAAACCAAATTAACATCAATCATTCTTGGATTGTCAATGGCTTTCGTTATTGCCGATTTCGTAATTTCATGAAATACAATCCGTTTTGTTTGTTCTGGTTTCAACTTTAAAGCCTTAAAGAGATGCCACGAAATAGCCTCTCCTTCACGGTCTTCATCAGATGCCAGCCAAACAATTTCTGCATCCTTTGCCAATTTTTTTAGTTCAGTAACCAGCTTTTTCTTGTCTGCCGAAACCTCATAGTGCGGTTCAAAACCTTTTTCAATATCAACACTTAAATTATTCTTGTTCAAATCCATAACGTGTCCGTAACTGGATTTTACAACAAAATCTTTCCCCAGAAATCCTTCAATGGTTTTGGCTTTGGCTGGTGACTCAACGATGACAAGGTTCTTCAGCATCGGTTTCCTTTCTTTTGTACTTGAATGCAATTGTTTAAAAAATTGCTGCAAAAGTACATGAATTTTTTCATGCGAAAATTTTACCAATCAGCTCGTTCATAGCACTGATCCGTTATTTTTGCTTTGATATGCATTTTTATTCAATACTTAGATGCACAATAACTTGGTACTTAGAAATTATAAATTAAATTACTTGAAAATTTTTGCAAAGCTGGTCGTATTGAGTACTTTTGCTGCTCATTTTCATGAAATCCAACCAAATAACACCCTGGTTTTCTGAAAATAATTTTTTTGAAATTTTATGATCCAAAAATTTATTCAAAACAACTTAAAATATTTACAATCAATAAACTAAATCATCCATGAGTCAGAAAAAAATTGCTGTAGTCGGATTAGGATATGTAGGTCTTCCGCTTGCCGTTGAATTTGGAAAAAAAAGACCAACCGTGGGTTTCGACATCAACAAACAACGCATCAAAGAATTACGCGACGGCCACGACCGCACCTTAGAAACAACGAGTGAAGATTTGAAATCTGCAGTGCAACTGCAATACAGCGAAGCACTTATCGATTTACAAGATTGTCAGATTTTTATCGTTACTGTTCCAACTCCTATCGACAAAAACAAACGCCCCGTCCTTACACCACTGATCAAAGCAAGCGAAACCGTTGGAAAAGTCTTGAAAAAAGGTGACATTGTAATATACGAATCAACAGTTTATCCAGGAGCCACAGAGGAAGATTGTGTTCCGGTGCTGGAGCATTTCAGCGGATTGAAATACAACCAGGACTTTTTCTGTGGCTATTCTCCCGAACGAATCAATCCGGGCGATAAAGTGCATACCGTAACCAAAATCAGAAAAGTAACTTCCGGAAGTAATCCCGAAATAGCCGAAGAGGTTGATCAGCTTTATAAAAGTATTATAGTAGCCGGCACTTTCAAAGCCAGCAGCATCAGAGTAGCGGAAGCAGCTAAGGTGATCGAAAACTCTCAGCGTGATATCAATATTGCTTTTGTGAACGAACTAGCTGTGATTTTCCAGCGCATGGGCATCGACACCAACGAAGTGCTGGAAGCCGCCGGAACCAAATGGAATTTCCTGCCGTTTAAGCCGGGTCTTGTTGGGGGCCATTGTATTGGTGTTGATCCTTACTACCTCACACACAAGGCACAGGAATTGGGTTACAATCCCGAAATAATCCTTGCCGGCCGTCGTCTCAACGACAATATGGGTATCGTAGTTGTCAATCAGGTTATCAAGTTGATGATTAGAAAAGGGCTGCGAATCGAAGGAAGTCCGGTACTGGTAATGGGAATCACCTTCAAGGAAAATTGCCCTGATATCCGCAACAGCCGCGTTATTGACGTTGTGAACGAACTCAAATCTTTCGGCTGCGAAGTAACTGTATATGATCCCTGGGCCGATCCTGAAGAAGTGAAAGAAGAGTATGGCATCAACATTTTTACCAAAGCTTCGGAATTGGGAAAAAATAATTACAATGCTGTGGTAGCCGCCGTGGCTCATGATGAGTTTATGAGTCTGGATTTGAATGAACTAAAAACAGATAAGGCTGTTGTGTTCGACATTAAAGCTATTTTGCCTTTGGATCAAATTGACGGAAGGCTTTAAACCGGTTCTTGTTTGATTAATTTCTTTATAAAGCTACAATTTAAGTACAAGTGAAATAATTTTTGTTTTTTCGGGTTAATACATCAGAAATAGACAACTTTACTTTTTTTGGGGTGAGAAACAAATACAATTTGGTCGATAGAGCTGACCGAAGATAATTTAATTTGAATTTTTTTGCGGAATGAATCAAGAGGAAACAAAACTTCACTTTGCTTTGATTGGTGCAGCAGGTTACATTGCTCCGCGACATATGCGTGCCATAAAAGACACCCAAAACAATTTAGTTGCTGCCCTGGATCCTTTTGATAGTGTAGGGATTATTGACAGTTATTTTCCTGATGCACAATTTTTTACAGAACCTGAACGCTTCGATCGACATTTGGATAAACTTCGCCGAAAAGGGCAGGGAAAAGTAGATTATGTAAGTATTTGTTCACCCAATTACCTGCATGATGCACACATCCGGATGGCTTTGCGTAATGATGCACACGCCATTTGCGAAAAACCACTTGTTCTAAATCCCTGGAACGTTGACGCTTTACAGGAAATAGAAAAAGAAAGCGGGAAAAAAATCTACACCATTCTGCAATTGCGCCATCATCCGGCTATTATCAAACTAAAAGAAAAAATTGCTCAGGAAGCCAACACAAATAAAAAATACCAGATCGAATTAAAATATATCACCTCGCGTGGTGCCTGGTATCATTATAGCTGGAAAGGTAAAACCGAAAAAAGCGGAGGAATAGCTACCAATATCGGTATCCATTTTTTCGATATGCTCACCTGGATTTTTGGCGATTGCCAGCAAAATATCGTCCACGAAAACACACATGATCATGCTATCGGACAGCTTGAGCTTGAAAAAGCCAGCGTAAACTGGTTGCTGAGTATCAACCGCAATCACCTGCCAGAAGAAGCCTGGTCGAAAGGACAACCCACTTATCGCTCCATAACTGTGGATGGAGAAGAAATAGAATTTAGCGGAGGATTTACTGACCTTCACACTTTGAGCTATCAACACATTTTAAATGGTACTGGTTTTGGAATTGAAGCTGCCAGAAAATCCATTCAAATCGTTCACGACATCAGAAACAACAAATAAATACCAACTCAAAAAAGACCTATGAAAGATAAAATCGAAACAGCAATCAAAATAGCAATACAAGCCGGCAAGGCAATTATGGATATTTATGCAACAGAGTTTAGTGTTGACTTTAAGTCGGACAAAACACCACTAACAACTGCCGACACCAAAGCCGATGAATTGATTACCGCAGCACTTAAAGAAACTGGCCTGCCGGTTATCAGCGAAGAAGGCCGCCAAACACCTTACCATCAGCGCGAAAACTGGGAATCGTACTGGCTGGTTGATCCTCTTGACGGCACCAAAGAATTTGTAAACCGCAATGGCGAATTCAGTGTAAATATTGCACTGATAAGCCATAATAAAGCTGTTTTAGGAATTATTTATGCTCCCGTCACGGATACGCTTTACTTTAATGATGATCAGGGAGCCTGGAAACTGCTTCATGCTGAAGGCATTGTGAAAGCCAACAGCTCATTGGAAAACCTGCACCGCGAAGCCAGCAAGTTGCCGCTTGAAAGACAAGACAAAGATTTCACTATTGTTGCCAGTCGTTCGCATTTAAACCCGGAGACCACTCAGTTTATCAATGAAATCAAGAAAAAACACGATAACATCCGCATCGTATCCCGTGGAAGCTCATTGAAGCTTTGCATGATAGCAGAGGGACTGGCCGATGTTTATCCCCGTTTTGGCATCACATCGGAGTGGGATATTGCTGCAGGTCATGCTGTTGTTACAGCAGCAGGAGGTCGTGTTGTAGCCATTGCTGATGAATCGCAAGAGCTTTCATACAATAACAAGCAGATGGAAAATCCACCATTTATTGCTTATCCACCTGAAAGACACAAATAAAACCAGACAATAGAAGGTTGTCAGATTATACAAATGCTGCAAAATCGGGCTTTTTTTCCGTACCTTGCAGCGTTTTTTTATGCCATTCTGAATCCTAATTTTCTATGAATAATTACGCAATCAATAACCTACGCGAACTGGAAGCCGAAGCCATCCACATCATCCGTGAAGTGGCCGCCGAGTTTGAAAATCCTGTGATGCTTTATAGCATTGGCAAAGACAGCTCCGTAATGGTTCGTCTAGCCGAAAAAGCCTTTTATCCGGCCAAAGTGCCTTTCCCTTTGATGCATATCGACAGCAAGTGGAAGTTCCGTGAAATGACTGAATTTCGCGATAGATATGCCAAAGAAAAAGGTTGGGATCTTATCGTTGAATACAACAAAGAAGGCTTTGAATCGGGAATAGGGCCCTTTACGCATGGCAGCAAAGTTCATACCGATGTGATGAAAACACAGGCCTTGCTGCAAGCCCTCGACAAACACCGCTTTGATGCTGCCTTTGGCGGTGCGCGCCGCGATGAAGAAAAAAGCCGCGCCAAAGAACGCATCTACAGCTTCCGCGATCGCTTTCATCAATGGGATCCCAAAAATCAACGTCCTGAATTGTGGAGCATCTACAATGCACGAGTGCACAAAGGTGAGTCTATTCGCGTTTTTCCGCTCTCTAACTGGACAGAGCTTGACATTTGGCAATACATACGCCTGGAAAATATCCCAATCGTTCCGCTATATTTTGCCAAAGAACGACCCATTGTGGATATGGATGGAAACCTGATCATGGTTGATGATGACCGCATGCCCAAAGAGCTGTCCGAAAAAGCCGTGATGCGTAAAGTACGTTTCCGCACCTTAGGTTGCTACCCTCTTACCGGAGCTATTGATTCAGAAGCAGATACCATAGAGAAAATCGTAGAAGAAATGATGACAGTAACCAAATCAGAACGCACCACCCGCGTAATAGATTTCGACCAGGAAGGCAGCATGGAACAGAAGAAACGGGAAGGGTATTTTTAGCTGTTGGATGTTGGCTATTGGCTATTGGCTATTGGCAAGCAGTTTAATTACAAGCAATTTTATAATAATGAGAAACTTTAGAAAGTTAAACGTTTGGATATTAGGAATGGAAATTGTTAAGGATATCTATCTATTAACTAAAGATTTACCAGCTTATGAGCAATATGGATTAACAAATCAAATTAGAAGAGCTGCGATTTCAATACCATCAAATATCGCAGAGGGTTCATCCAGAAAAACAAACCCAGATTTTGCCAGATTTCTCGAAGTTGCATTAGGTTCATCTTTTGAAATAGAAACTCAATTACTTATTGCAAATGAACTCAATTACCTTAAAATTGAGCAAACCAGTGATGTTCTTAATAAATTAAGCATCCTTCAAAAACAAGTAAACGCATTAATTACCAAAGTAAGAAGCTAGCGGCCAATAGCCAATAGCCAAAAGCTAATAGCCTATGACTAACATCCAACAATTCCTCAATCAGGATCAGGAAAAAGACCTGCTGCGGTTGCTAACGGCCGGTTCGGTAGATGATGGAAAAAGTACTTTGATCGGACGGCTTTTGTTCGATAGCAAAAAGATTTATGAAGATCACCTTTCAGCATTGGAGCGCGACAGCAAAAAAATTGGACATGCCGGCGATAAAATTGACTATGCTTTATTGCTCGATGGATTGAAAGCTGAACGCGAGCAGGGCATCACCATTGATGTGGCTTATCGTTATTTTAGCACAAACAAAAGAAAATTCATCATCGCCGACACTCCCGGCCACGAGCAATATACCCGAAATATGGTAACCGGAGCCAGCACAGCCAACCTGGCAATCATTCTGATTGATGCCCGCAAAGGCGTGATCACACAAACCAAACGACATACTTTTTTAGTTTCACTGCTCGGTATTAAACACATTGTGCTGGCTGTGAACAAAATGGATTTGATGGATTACAGCCAGGAAGTTTTTGATCAAATCTGTAAGGATTACAAACAATTTACTACGCCACTTTCCATACCTGATATCGAATTTATCCCGCTTTCGGCTCTTAATGGTGACAATGTGGTGGATGCCTCTCAGCATATGCCCTGGTACAAAGGCAAAAGTCTGCTCAACTACCTCGAGACGGTTCATGTAGTTTCTGACCGCAATTTTGATGACTTCAGATTACCTATCCAGTATGTGCTTCGTCCAAGCCTCGATTTTAGAGGATTTTCAGGTAAAGTGGCTTCCGGAATTATCCGTAAAGGCGATCAGGTGATGAGTCTTCCTTCGCGAAAAACAGCTACCGTAACGCGCGTAATTGGCTCAGATGGTGATACTGAACTGGCATTTCCGCCACAGGCCGTTACCATTACCTTATCGCACGAAATAGACCTCTCCAGGAGTGAGATGCTGGTGCATCCGGATAACCTGCCGCGCATTGAGCGACAATTTGAAGCCATGTTGGTTTGGATGGACGAAGAAAAAATGGATCCTTACGCTAATTTTTTCCTCAAACATACCACTCAAACGACCCGTGCCCGCATTGATCAGATCAAATACCGCATTGATGTAAACACCCTCGAACAACATTCCTCTGACGCTTTCGAATTAAACGAAATTGGTCGGGTTGTGCTGACGACTAATAAACCCTTGCTTTTTGATCCATACCACAAAAACCATGAAACTGGCTCTTTTGTTCTGATTAATCCAATCACAAACAACACCTGCGCAGTGGGTATGATCATCGACAAAATGAGTGCCGACGATTTGTATTCGCGCATCGCAGATCCCGAAACCAGGCGTTTGGTTGATGGTGGAAAGAGTTTGATCAATGAAGATGAACTTCGCAAACGTTATCGCCAGAAAGGTGTAACTCTTTGGATAACGGGGCTTCACGGAAGTGGAAAAAATCTGTTGGCCTATACCCTCGAACGACAACTGTTTGATAAAGGTGCCACAGTAGTTTTACTGGATGGAAGCACAGTAAGATCAGGCCTTTCAAAAGAATTAGATTATTCTCCAACCGACCGAGCCGAGCATATGCGCCGTGTAGCCCATGTTTGCCGGATTTTAAATGATCAGGGAATTATCACGATTTGTTCCTTTATTTCGCCCAAAGCCGAAATCCGAAAACAAGTAGCCGAAATCATCGGAAAAGAACGTTTCAAACTTTTCTTTATGGATGCCAGCATGGATTATTGCCGCAAAAACAAGCCCGAACTCTACGAAAAAGCCAAACAAAATCTGATCAAATATATTCCGGGTGTTGATGAAATGTATGAAAAACCTGAATTTTCTGATCTTATTTTAAAACCTGAAGATCAATCGAATATCACAACTATTTTTTCTTATCTTGAATCGGAAGGAATTTTTCCACTGCAATCAGAATAACTATTAAAGCCATAATTCTGTGTATTTTTGTTCACATTTTAAATTTAACGCTAAATAATACGCATATGTCAGCTACAAAAGGTCCTGTAAGTGAATTTATCACACATCATTATCGTCATTTCAATGCTGCCGCACTCATTGATGCAGCCAAAGCATATGAAGCACATCTTAACGAAGGTGGCAAAATGATGATAACACTGGCCGGTGCTATGAGTACAGCCGAACTTGGTGTTAGTCTTGCCGAAATGATCCGTCAGGACAAAGTGCAAATCATTTCCTGCACAGGTGCCAATCTGGAAGAGGATTTGATGAATCTGGTTGCACATACACATTATAAACGCGTTCCAAATTATCGCGATCTGAGCCCAAAAGAAGAATGGGAGCTACTCGAAAACGGATTTAATCGTGTGACGGACACCTGCATCCCGGAAGAAGAAGCTTTCAGGCGTTTGCAACAACATATTTTCAAAATCTGGAAAGAAGCCGAAAGCAAAGGCGAACGCTATTTTCCACATGAATATATGTACAAAATGCTGCTATCGGGCGTATTGGAACAATACTACGAAATTGATCCAAAAAACTCATGGATGTTGGCTGCAGCGCAAAAAAATATCCCGATTATCGTTCCCGGATGGGAAGATTCGACCATGGGAAATATCTTCGCTTCCTACTGTATCAAAGGCGAATTGAAATCAACCACCATGAAAAGCGGTATTGATTATATGGTTTGGCTGGCCGACTGGTACAGAAAAAATTCACATGGAAAAGGCGTGGGATTTTTCCAGATAGGAGGCGGAATAGCCGGCGATTTCCCCATTTGTGTGGTACCCATGATGTATCAGGATCTGGAATGGACTGATGTGCCTTTCTGGTCTTATTTTTGTCAGATTTCTGATTCAACAACAAGTTATGGAAGCTATTCTGGGGCTGTGCCAAACGAAAAAATAACCTGGGGAAAACTGGATATCAATACACCAAAATATATCATCGAATCGGATGCTACCATTGTAGCACCGCTGATTTTTGCTTATTTACTGGGCTGGTAATTATTGGCTTAATTCAAAAACTAAGTCATTGGCAAACTAATACTGAAAACTGTTTTTTCTGTTGCGTTGGAAACAAATGAAACTTTACCTCCAAGGTATTGCTCGGTAAACATTTTTATACTGTAAGTTCCTATACCTCTGGCTTCACCTTTGGTCGAAAAAGACCGTTGAAAGATTTGAAGCTGAATATCCTGCGACATAATGGTATCATTTTTTACTGAGATGATTACTTCATTATTGTTTGCAGTTGAAAAACCAATCTCAACCTCTTGATTTGGTTTTGAAGCTTCTACGGCATTTTTTAAGAGATTCAATAAAACACGTTTTAGCAGTACCGGATCAGTGGTGAAAGTTAAATTTTCCTGCTGATTCACAAAAACTATCGGAATGGTTTTAGCAACCTGATGGTGAGCAATTTGTTGAACGGTTTCAGTAATCAGCTTATTAATATTAACGGCTTTCTTATTCACTTTCAACTCACCTCTTTCGGCCGCCAGTAATTGCCTTTGCGAAATGATTTCTTCAATCAAAACATCACTCAAACGAGATGCTATAGTAAGAAATTCCTTGTGCTCGGCCGGATCGTTCGACATCTCCATAAATTCAATAAAACCTCTTAACCCACCGGCTGTGTTGATGATGTCATGAAAAAACAAACGCTCTAAAATTTGCCGTCGTTTTTCATTGCTAATATCTTCAAAAGAAAGTACTACAAAACGTTTGCTCTGGTATTCGAATGGTGAAGCAGTAACTTTAAAATCGTATGAAACTTCTTTATTTTCCTGATTAGCAGTTATTCTGCATTCATTAACGCTTTTCTTATTCGTGTTCAAACAATCCTGAATGGCATTTACTGCACCACAAACCCTGCATGACTTGGATGTGCCACATCCACCGGGCATTTCACGGGAATGAATACAATTTATCAATTCGCCGGGGCGTAATCCCAATATTTCTTCAAAATCCTTGAAACCCATCAGCTCGAGCAAAGGCTTATTTCCATACACAACCTGACGTTGCTCGTTGAGAACGGCAGCAATAAAAGGCAAAGCATTAATCAGCTCATTTACCTGACCAAAGCTGGTAAAAAGATTATAATCATGCACTACGGCTTCATCTTCAGCCCTTTCAGCAGGTGCAAAAAAAGTTTCCATAGTTAGGTGCGTTATATTACTTACGTAACAAATATAACACAATAATTGCTGATAAAGGACTTAATATGAAAGAAACAAAAAACAGACCTTGTTTTCCAATCCGGCACGATTTGCCGTATTGTTCGGATATTACGAGTGCCAAAACGTACCAAATAAGAAATAATATGCCTATCCAAAGTCCTGTCATACACTAATAAAGATAATAAATGATGAATAAAACAGGAATGATGATACCAAGCAAAGTGAGCCAGGCACCCCGGGCAGTGATTCCGTCTGCTCCTCTTGGAATTAATAAACCGCTTAATGCCAATAAAATAAGTGCGCCGGCATAAATATCAGAAAACCAGGTCCAATGAATACTTGGATTATAATGCAAATAATTCATTTCTCTGAACATTAGCCTTTTGCGTGTGATATCGATAGAGCCTTCACCTGTTTCCTGATCAAGCACAGCAACGCCACCAGTCAAAAAAACTTTCAGATAATCCGGATAAGGATAATAATGTTTGCGATAATCATCTGCAACACCATATTTTTCGAGCATCAGAAGCACCTGTTCCTTGTTTAGTTTACCCGAAACAGGTGCTTCCTGAATATCTTCAGAAATGATTACATAATTTGGATTCCAATCGTGACGGTGATTAATTGCAATGCCCGAAAGCGCATAAATCACTGTCATTCCAAAAAACAGGTAACCGAAATCACGATGCAGAGCACGATTCCATTTTCTCCACTTAAAGGGCATGGTTTAGTGCTTAATGAATTATTGCGGATCTTCTATCACTTCAAACCTGGAACAAACGATGGAGTAATAAGAAAGCTTGTCCGTTCCTTGTTCTGCCATCATTTCGCGATAGGCGGAAATTTGTTCCATAGCAGGATCATCCAAATGTACTCCGGCAGCTCGTTCTTCTTCGGTCATTGGTTCGCCGCCACCTAAATGACGGGTTTCGTCAATGCCGGCAATCACTTCTTCTTCCCATTCGCGCAGGTATTCTTCGTCAACGATCATCTCGTCAACAATACCGATTACTTTAAAGTCGTAACCTTCGTATTCGCTGTTAAAAGCAGGAACGCCTTCTCCTGAAGTAATTTTTACGCGACCCTCTTCTTCCACATCAATCAGGAAGAGTTTTTTGCCATCTTCTTTACAGATATGATCTGCCGTTCCAATGATAATAACTTCCTGGCCAACAAGATCAGCCGCTTTTTCATTAAAACTGCCTACTGTGATAGCAATAGGACCTTCAGCAACTTTTGTTTCTGTGGCGTTTTCGACTGTTTTCTCAGTTTGATTTTGGCAGGCAACAAAAAATAAAGCTGCCACAGCCATTAAAAAAATTCTTTTCATAAGTGTTCTCCTTTGTTCTTGGTTTTGTAACGACAAAATTAATAATTCTTACTAGTTTACAACTACTTAAAATTAGCGTTTATAAGGTTTAAAGTTGATATTTATCAGCTATTTTTTATTTAATCAGGCATTACAATGTCTTCTTCAAGAATATTTTCGCCATCGTATTTGCGTTCAATACCATTGGAATAACTGATGACCAAAATCAAACTTCCGTCTTCATTGTAACGTTTCCAGTCGCCGTTTTTACGACCCATCACATAATTTCCAGATTCTCTGATTTTTCCGTCGGGATAATAAAAAGTGTGCGTTCCGTTTGGGTTATCATCCACAAAACGACCTTCAAAAGCCAGCTGACCGTTGTTGTAAATGTATTTCCAATTACCATTACGCATGCCTGCAGAATAGTCTCCTTCCATGCGCATATCGCCGGTTTCGTAGAACCATGTGCCTTCTTCCAAACCTTCGATATAATCACCCTGGGTGATGATTTTTCCTTTTGGGCTGTATTCGGTAGTAATGCCATCGAGCAGGCCATTCAGGTAGTTCTCTTCGCGCAGAAGTTTTCCGTCGCTGTAATACCATTTCCATAAACCCATGGGTCGGCCTTGGTTGTCGTAACTTCCTTTTTGTTCCAAAATACCATTTGGATGAAAAAATTCCCATTCGCCATTTTGCTCATTATCTTTATAATTTCCCTGTGCCTTGAGCGAACCATCCGGATAATAGAGCTTCCAAAAGCCCTGCCGCTGACCATTGGCGGCAATGATACCTTCTGCAACCAATTTTCCATTTTTGAACGTAAAAGATTTCTCCACATTGCCTTCCTCGTCAAACTCACGACGGATGCCTTCTGCCACTCCATCACGATAAGTAGCTTCCACTTTAACTTTTCCATTGGGATAATAATCGCGTCGCATTTCGAGCAAAGCCAGTTCGCCGGCATCATCCACTTTTTCGCCATCCTTGTATTTGACAATTGCTTTTAAATTACCTGATAAATCGTAGGTTTTGAAAAATCCATGTTTCAGGCCATGCCGGTAAACACCTTCTTCTTTTAACTCTCCCGTTTCGTAAAACCATTTCCAGCGGCCATGACGTTTCAAATCGCTGTCGTATCTGTTAATTCTCTCACGATCAACAATAAAACCTTTTTGATAAGTAATCAGTTCGATGATGTTTCCGGTGGTATCAAAATGACGGGCCATTCCGTTTTCAAATCCTTGATCGAAAGGAATTAATTGCAGTGTTCTTCCTTTGTAATCAATGCGTTCGCTTAAACCATTTTTGATGTCTGCTTCAAAACGTTCAATCAAAATATCGTTAGCAAAATAGGTTCTTCGTTCGCCATGTTTTAGGTCGTTTTGGTAAGTAATCTCAAGTGTAAGTTTACCGCTTTCGTCATAAAACTTCCATAAACTATCCAGTTTGAAATTCTTCCGGTTTCCTTCAGATTTTAGTGTTCCATCTTCGTAAAAAGTGCGCCAATAGCCATCAGGCTGACCGTTTACAAGTGTTCCTTCGCTTGATTTTTGTCCGTTGGGATAATAAAAAGCAACAGTTGAATCAGCTGATTGAGCCATTGTATCAAGCTGAAAAACAAAGAAAAAGAGAAGTAAAATATGCCAATACTTCTTCATTTTTTAGTTTTCTCTTGTTGACGTTACTTTGCGTCCGGATGCTATACGTTCTTTTTTATCCAATTTAAAGAAATGATCTTTTTTAACTTTCAGGAAGGCTTTTTCGCTGCCTGGTTTCAGATAATATGTCAAAGAATCATAGGTAACCTTACCAAAACGATCTTTCCATTCAATAGCTGAAATCTGATAGTTTTTTCCGGGGGTCATCATAAATTTCAAGGTTCTATTATCTCCGGCTTCAAATGCCACATCCAATGAATTGTGAGTAGCATTTTCACATACTCCGGGCGTGCCTTTTTTGATTTGAATAAGTTCGATATATCTGCCATTTTCAAACTGAATCTCACCACTGGCAATTTTAGTTTCGTCGTAGGTGAGGTTGCGCTGTAAAACAATCGGATGCGAATTATAAAATTGTACCTCATTAATATTCAAACTATCACTTTCCACTTTCTGACGAATTTGTTGCGTGAACACAATTGTCTTTGGTGAACAGCCATGCAAAATCAAGCTTAAAAGCAGGATTATTGCGGACAGAGAAACGAAAAACCTTTTCATAGGCAATTTATTTAATTAGACCCATTTTGGCCGAAATTTCAAGCATCCGTTCAATTGGAATCTTTGCTTTTTGAATAACATCTTCAGGAAGTTCAATTGCAGGTTGCTCATTTTTTAAAGCCCTCAACAGCTTTTCCATCGTATTGAGTTTCATATAGGGGCAATCATTACAACTACAAGTTTCATCAGATGGAACGATTAAAAATGATTTTTCGGGTGAAGCTTGCTGCATTTTATGCAATATCCCTGTTTCGGTAGCCACAATGTATTTCTGACTTTCATCTTTACTTGTAAAATTTAGCAAAGCAGTTGTAGAACCCACAAAATCAGCTAATTCCAAAACTGCTGCCTTACATTCGGGATGAGCAATCAATTTGGCATCTGGATTTTCAGTTTTCAACTTTATCACCGCTTCTGTAGATAAAATATCGTGCACTTCGCAGGTGCCATCCCATAAAACCATATCACGTCCGGTAAGCTGATTGATATAACCACCCAGATTTTTATCAGGTGCAAAAATCAATTTGGCGTCTTTTGGAAATGATTCAACGATATGCACAGCATTTCCGGAAGTACAAATTACATCCGACATGGTTTTTACTGCAGCCGTACAATTGATGTAAGAGATCACCTTGTGATCAGGATAATTTTGAAGAAAAACACGAAAATCGTCCTCAGGAGCACTTGCAGCCAGAGAACAACCAGCTTCCAGATCGGGCAAAACGACTTTCTTGTGAGGGTTTAATATTTTAGCTGTTTCGGCCATAAAATGAACTCCGGCAAAAACGATGATATCAGCATTTGTTTGCGCAGCTTGTTGTGCCAAGCCTAAACTATCTCCAACATAATCTGCAATATCCTGAATTTCAGGAACCTGATAATAATGCGCCAAAATGATCGCATTCTTTTGTTTTCTTAATTTGTTTATTTCGTTTACTATTGCTGACATGATTAAAAAAATTCGATAGATTTATTCCTGCAACAAATTTAACATAATTCAAACGTTTTCAATTGCCCAAATTTTTTCAACAGCAATTAATAATAATATTCTTTTTTTATAAATAATTAAAAAAATGTTGTTGTTGTTATTGTTGTTGAAATGGTTCAAAAAATATTGATTGAAAATTTGTAAATATCGTTATTCACATTTTGTTAACTTAATTCGCACACTAGTTTTAATTATTAAATCTGTAAATCAATAAAATAAGATTAGGATGGACTTGAGCAAAAACTAAAATTGTTGATAAGTACTTGTTAATTTCAGTTATAAAGTTTGTTAATTTCATGTGGAAAATTGATGAAAAGTAGAGCATTATTAACAATCGAAAACAAAATTAGACGCCAAAGCTGAAAAAGGAGCTATTTATTAATATTTAATAACAGTTTCTTGATGTTATTAACAAGTATATTGTTGATAAGTAATAACATTCACAAATTCAGTAATTTAAAAATAATTCAACTTTGTTTGTCAATGTATAATTTACTGAATTTAAAGCGTAAAAACTTTATGCCGATTAAATTGAATAATTTTGTGCTAAATTTTTATCAACAATGACAAACATACATAAAATCGTACCACTTGCTTCGGATCATGGAGGCTTTGAAATGAAATCATTTTTGGCCGAAAAATTACGTGTTACAGGATATGAAGTGGTTGATTTTGGAACAAATTCATTAGAAAGTGTGGATTATCCTGATATGATTCATCCGCTTGCACAGGCAGTGTCAGAGGGTAAATATGCCAGAGGCATTATCATGTGTGGCAGTGGCAACGGAGCACAACTAGCAGCAAACAAACATAAAGGTGTTCGGGCAGCCTTATGCTGGGATGTGGAACTTGTCAGATTAGCCCGCGAACATAATGATGCTAATATTTTGTCGCTTCCGGGAAGGTTTATTTCTTTTGAACTGGCCTGGGAAATGGTGCAGGTATTTTTGAATACTGATTTTGAAGGAGGACGTCACGAGCAAAGGGTGAAAAAAATAGAGATTTAGTTATATAAATTCATTTATCGGGCACATGAGCGAAAAAGCGATTAATTTTAATAGGAATGCCGAAAAAGTTACTTTTGATAAAGAACACCGTCAAAAGATCAATTTTAATATTTCACAGTATGACAAGGCTGTTGAAAAAGGAAAACAACAATACGATCACTTGGAAATAGCCAAACAAAGAGCTGCCAATATCAAGCACAAAAGTCTGGCGCAATTAGACAAATACCTGGTTGAATTTGAAACCAATTTTACCCGCAATGGCGGTAAAGTTTTATGGGCACGACATGCAGAAGAAGCTGCGACAATGATTATAAAACTTATTAAAGATGAGCAAGTTAAAAAGGTAGTGAAGTCAAAATCAATGACTAGCGAAGAAATTAAACTTAACGAGCATCTCGAAAAAAATGGTATTCAATCACTTGAAACAGATCTTGGTGAATTTATTGTTCAGTTGGCAGGCGAAAAGCCGTATCATATTGTTACACCTGCCATGCATAAGTCTAAGGAAGAAGTAGCAAACTTGTTTCATCAAAAATTTCAAACAGATACTGAAAGCACGCCGGAACAAATTACAGCATACACACGGGCTTTATTGCGAGAAGAATTTCAACAAGCCGGAGCTGGCATAACAGGTGCTAACTTTCTATTGGCTGATATTGGTGGAATTGCCTTAACCGAAAATGAAGGTAACGGCCTGATGTCTATGGCTTTTCCAAAATTGCATATCGTAATTGCCGGCATTGAAAAAATGCTTCCTTCTGTTGATGATCTCGATTTGTTTTGGCCATTGCTTGCCACACATGGAACCGGACAAGTTATGACGGCTTATAATTCAATCGTAACAGCTGCCCGGCAACAATCTGATAGTTCAACACAGATGGTTGTTGTTTTGCTTGATAACGGACGAAGCAAATTGCTCGAAAAAAGCCGACAGCGATCAGCCTTATCCTGTATCCGGTGTGGGGCATGTTTGAACGTTTGTCCTGTATATAAAAATATCGGTGGTTACACCTACGATACTACTTACACGGGGCCAATCGGATCGGTGATTACACCACATATGCAGGAAATGAAAGAAAACAAACACCTGAGTTTTGCTTCGTCTCTATGCGGTGCCTGTACAGAGGTTTGTCCCGTGAAAATTCCATTGCATGAATTACTTTTATTAAATCGTGCCCAAGCAGTTAGCGAAGGCTGGACATTGCCAAAGGAGCGTTTTGTGATGAAAAACAGCACAAGAGTTTTGAATAACAGAAGATTAGTTGATTTTGCCGGAGCCGGCACTAAAAATCTGGTACTCAAATATTTCTTTGGTTCCCAATGGGGCAACAGACGCATTTTACCAAAGTTTGCTAAAAAATCGTTTAATCAGCTTTGGCGTGAGCAAAACAGTTAAAAAAAGGCTTAGGGTTATTCACCGATAATTTCTGCCACTTTTTCGCGTAACTTATCACCTCTCAGGTTTTTGGCGATAATGATGCCATTTTCGTCCAAAAGAATGGAATGTGGGATAGATTGCACGCCATAGAGTTTTCCGGCAGCATTGCCCCAGCCACCCAAATCAGAAACCTGAGTCCAGTTTAATTGATCAGATTCAATGGCTGCGAGCCATTTGTCGCGATCGGTATCGAACGAAACACCAAACACATCAAAACCTTTGTCTTTGTAATCGTTGTGGATCGCAACAATATTTGGATTTTCGGCACGACAAGGCTGACACCAGGAAGCCCAGAAATCAACTAACAATACTTTTGGGCCAATATGATCACTCAAAGCTACAAGTACACTATCCGGATTGTCTTGCGAAAAATCAACAAAAGGTTCGCCAACGGCAACACGCTTCAAAACCTTTACGCGTTCTGTTAAAGCAGTCAGATAGGGTGATACGGGTTTTTCGGCAAAATTGATCACAATGCCTTCAAGTGCTTCCAGATCAAATTCATAGCTTTTACGATAAATTAGATAATGTGAAACGACATCGGCATTGTTCTTTTTGACATACTCGGTAAGATAGCTATTTTTTTGTCTTTCGGTTTCTTCATACAAGGCTTCAGCTTCGGCCATAGCTTCTTCATTTTGCTCACCGGCAGCCGTGCGATAAGC
Organism: Bacteroidales bacterium UBA6229; assembly: GCA_002440975.1. Classification (GTDB taxonomy): domain Bacteria; phylum Bacteroidota; class Bacteroidia; order Bacteroidales; family F082; genus UBA5536. Next base: position 6,868 of record DJWN01000136.1, on the reverse strand, counting down.
ATTGTAATGTTCCTGCAATTGTTTATCAAAATCCTTGTTGGTTTCGTCAAAGGCTTTAAGGCGATCGTTGCTGGCCGAGCCTTCGATTTGATATTCACGGATATTGTCGGCATCAGCTGTTAATGTAATGGTAGTGTTTTCCATAAAAACCGGAATTGCACTGCGAATTCCTTCAATGGTAACGTAGTAAATCTCAGGAGAATCAACAGAGCCTGAAAAACTTGCTTTTCCTTCTGATAGCTGAACAGAATCTACAGTAACCCATTCATCATTCACTCTTTGTTCAAGCTTTATTTGTTTGGCTTCGGCATTGTTCAAGTTTACATGCAGAGTAAACTGAGCTTCGTTTTCAGTTGGTTGACACGAAAAAAGGAAAAGACCGATAACAACTGTTAAAATTACCGTGATATGTTTCATAGGGAAAAATGTTTGGGATTTAAACGCAAAACTAAGTTTTCTTGTTCAATAAATTACTTTCAAAAAATTGCACTGGATCACTTTTAGCGTTTTCTGGAAGCTTGAAAAAAGAAAACCAGTAAAAGGATAAGGGTTTCTGATGCGGGAACACTTAACAAAATGCGGTAAATGCTGTCGTTAAGGTGTGCCGGATCAAACGACTCCAACAGAAATAAAGCCAAATGATGTACAAAGATCAAAATGATAGAATAACTAAAAAACCAGCGGTTACCCATCTCTGTAACAGTTGGTTCTGAGGCACTTTCAGGCAATGGGGCACCTGATGCCAATCTAACTATATAAGGTCTCACAAAAGCCAACAAAACGGAAGCCGAAGTGTGTAATCCGGGTGTGGACATAAACAAATCAACCGTAAATCCGGTGCCAAAACCAATGAATAAAAGTAGCCACTGGGTCATCCTAAAAGGCAACAGCATCAGAAAAAGCGGGTAGATAAAAGGATTCACATAACTTCCAACACGAATATGATTCAGTACCATAATCTGTATGAAGATCAGGACAATAAAGCGGAGACTATGTCGGAAAAAATCACTCATCTATGCGAATCATTAAAAGCAAATCCAATTCGGATTTATGTTTATTGTCAACAATATAAACCTGACGCAATGCATTAAAATCAGTGGCAAAACGGATAACTGCTTTGTTAAGAGCACCATCAGCACTGGTAAGATAGCTTTCGACTGTACCTACTAAAATACCTTCGGGAAACAAGTGCGAATTTCCACTTGTGATTAGTGTATCACCTTTGTTAACAACGAGATGTGTAGGGATATGGTCAATTTGTCCGAAACGAAAATCACCGCCCTGCCAGCTGAGATTGGCCAGATGTCCGTTGTTTTTAAACCGTACACTTATCGTTGCAAACTTGTGTAATAAACTCATTCCGATAGCATAATTTTTGCTTACTCCAGTAATGATTCCTGCCACACCTTTTGGAGAAATTATTCCCATATCTTTTTGTATGCCAGCAGAATAACCTTTGTTGAGGATGATGTAATTATTTCGGAAATGCACATTATTACTGATTACCCTGGCAGGTATAAAATGAAAAATGGTATCAATATGTTGTAGCGTATCTGTAGAAATAATACCCGATTGATACGTAAGTTGCTTACGAAGTCTTGCGTTTTCGAGTGCCAGCATCTCATTGGTTTGCTGCAGATAAAAGTAATCCGTTACCGATTTTTGAATCCTGTAAAAAACACCACTCACATTACTATTAATATTAAAACCAGCCGAACGGTGATAGGCATTACTGCAAAAAAGCATACTCAGAGCAACAAATTCGAGCAACAAAAATAGCAGCAGCACATGGTGTTTCTGAATAAAACGGATCAGGTTAATCATACCTGTTGAGCTGGGTTCCTGTTATTTGATGAGGAACGGGAATTTATCAAAGTTTTTAAGCGCAATGCCTGTTCCGCGGGCTACAGCGCGCAATGGGTCTTCGGCAACATGCACCGGCAGTTTGGTTTTGTGGTGCAGTCGTTTGTCGAGGCCCCGAAGCAATGAACCGCCACCAGCCAGGTAAATACCTGTTCGATAGATATCAGCCGAAAGTTCGGGAGGTGTCATCTCCAAAGCGTTTAGCACGGCGGCTTCAATTTTTGAAATACTTTTATCAAGGCAATGTGCTATTTCGGTGTAATTCACTTTTATTTCTTTCGGGATACCTGTGAGCATATCACGACCATGCACAGGGAAATCATCCGGTGGATTATCAATACTTGGCAAGGCAGCACCTACTTCTATTTTAATCCGTTCTGCAGTGCGTTCGCCAATGTTAATGTTATGCTGTTTGCGCATATATTCTTCGATATCAGCATTAAAGTCATCGCCAGCAATGCGGATTGATTTGTTGTTCACAATTCCTCCCAGCGCGATAACAGCAATTTCGCTGGTGCCTCCTCCAATATCAATGATCATATTGCCGGTTGGCTCCAACACATCAATGCCAATGCCAATTGCAGCGGCCATTGGTTCGTGAATCAATCGCACCTCTTTGGCACCAGCTTGTTCGGCTGAATCTTTTACAGCTCTTTCTTCTACTTCGGTAATACCGGAAGGGATACAGATCACCATTTTGAGGGCAGGAGGAAATAAACGGCTTTTGATGCCGATCATTTTAATCATTTCGCGCATCATGTATTCAGCAGCCTGAAAATCGGCAATAACACCATCGCGAAGTGGCCGGATGGTTTTTATGTTTTCGTGTGTTTTACCATGCATCATCATGGCTTTTTTGCCGACAGCAATTATTTTACCGGTGTCGCGCTGAATGGCCACAATGGAAGGCTCATCAACCACCACTTTGTCGTTGTAAATTATAATCGTGTTTGCCGTTCCGAGGTCGATAGCAATTTCTTTATTCAGAAATGAAAATAGTCCCATAGTGCCTTGTTTTTTAATGTTTAAAATGTCTGGTTCCGGTAAAAACCATACTCATATTGTGCGTGTTACAGTAATCGATTGAGTCCAGATCGCGCACTGAGCCCCCCGGCTGCACTATTGCACTTATTCCTGCCTGGTTTGCCAGTTCTACCGAATCGGCAAAGGGGAAGAAGGCATCAGAAGCCATCACTGCATCTTTCAGATCAAACCCAAAACTTTGAGCTTTGGCAATGGCGTGTTTCAGCGCATCTACCCGTGAAGTTTGACCTACACCAGAAGCTAGCAATTGTTTGTTTTTTACCAGAACAATAGCATTTGAGCGGGTATGCTTTACCACCTTGTTGGCAAATACCAAATCATCATATTGGCGGTTTTCGGGTAGTTTATGAGTAACTGCTTTCATGTCTTTGGCAGTTTCTGTGTTAAGGTCTTTGTCCTGAGCAAGAAAACCGTTTAATGCTGTTTTGTAAATACGTTGAGGTAATGCAGCAGGCCGCAATCGCAAAATTATTCTATTTTTTCGGGATTGCAGGATTTGAAGTGCATTTTTTTCATAATCAGGGGATAAAATAATTTCGAAGAAGAGATTGTTGATCTTTTCAGCTGATTTTTCATCTATCAGGTGGTTAGAAACGAGCACACCTCCGTAGGCTGAAACCGGATCGCCGGCCAGGGCAGCTTCATAGGCTGCATCAACCGTGTTGCGGCTTGCAATTCCACAGGCGTTGTTGTGTTTTAGAATAGCAAAAGTGTTAGTGTCGAATTCTTTAATCAGATTGAGGCCGGCATCCAGATCAAGCAGGTTGTTGTAGGATAATTCTTTGCCATGCAGTTGCTCAAAAAGCTCGTCAGGCTGTCCATAAAACCAGCCTTGCTGATGCGGATTTTCGCCATAGCGAAGCTTCTTGGATTGGCTCAGGCTGAGCCTTACACCTTCTTCGGCGCTGCCGCCGAACCAGTTATAAATTGCGGCATCGTAATGTGAGCTTACTCCAAAAGCAAGTCCGGCAAAATGAAGTCGGTTTTCCAGACTGGTTTCTCCATTTTGATTTTTCAATAATTGGATGAGGTCGTCGTAATATTTGACTGATGGCACGATAAGCACTTCTTCATAATTTTTGGCTGCCGCCCGGATAAGTGAAATACCTCCAATATCAATCTTTTCGATGATTTGTTCTTTTTCGCTGGTTGAGGATACGGTTTGTTCAAAAGGGTAGAGATCAACGATTACGAGATCAAAAGCAGGGATTTCGTATTGTGCAAGTTGATTGCGGTGACTACTTTGTGAGCTGCGTGCCAATATGCCGCCAAAAACTTTTGGATGCAAAGTTTTTACACGTCCGTCAAGGATGGATGGGTAGCCAGTTAGGGATTCAACATCCGTTACCGGAAGGTTTAAATTTTTGATAAAGTCGTAAGTGCCACCTGTTGCAAAAAGCCTCACTTCAAGCTGATACAACAATTGTGCAATCTGTTCGAGTTTATCTTTGTAAAAAACTGAAATTAAAGCGTTTTTGATTTTTTTCAAGGCAAGCGAATATTTTGATTTTCAGTCTGCAAGATTATTAAAAAATGACGGGTGAAGCAATGAATAAAAGCTAATTTTTAAGATAAACCCGATTAGATCGATTTCATTGTGCAGGAAAATTTTTAGGATGGTGGCTTTCCCAATCGAAATCCTTATTTTTACAACCTAAAATATCTTTATGATTCTTTTTCGCCTGATACTGGAAAGTTTTCAATTTGCACTATCTGTTTTGTTTGTGAATAAGGTGCGAACAGTGTTGTCACTTTTAGGAATTACGATTGGGATTTTTTCGATCATTGCTGTTTTTTCTGTTTTCGATAGTCTCGAAAAAGCCATTCGGGATGATATCAGTTCATTGGGCGACAATGTGTTATTTATTCAGAAATGGCCCTGGGCGATGGGTGGAAGTGATTATCCCTGGTGGAAATATTGGCAACGACCAGAAACGAACTTGCGTGAATTTGCAGAGCTGCAACGTCGCAGCAATGCCGCCGAAGCTTTTACTTTTATGGTAAGTGTTTCGCGAAATATCAGTGCAGGAAATATAACCATCGAAAATAGCGGAATAAATGCTGTTTCTCATGATTATGACCGTGTGATGCCGATGGATATTGGATCAGGAAGATATTTTACACCGCTTGAATCGCAATACGGACGTAATGTCATCATTATAGGGGCTGATGTAGCGGAAACGCTTTTTCCGGGTGCTGATCCAATTGGTCGTTCGGTTAAGGTTTTTGGCCGTCGCATGGATGTGATTGGAGTGCTTGCCAAAACGGGGGATAATATTTTTGGTGGATCAGAAGATAATTCGGCTTTTATTACGATCAATTTTGCCCGGAATGTGATTGATTTACGCTCAACAGGAACCACAATTTTGGCAAAGGTAAAACCGAATGTATCTAACGAAGAGCTCAAAGACGAGCTTACTGGTATTATGCGTTCGTTGCGCAAATTAAAACCTGCTGCCGAAGATAATTTTGCCATCAACGAAATGGATATCATCAACCGTGGTTTCGATCAGTTTTTTGGTGTGATTGCTATTGTGGGATGGATTATTGGTGGTTTTTCGTTGCTTGTTGGCGGCTTTGGAATTGCAAACATTATGTTTGTTTCGGTAAAGGAACGTACCAGCCAGATTGGTATCCAGAAATCATTGGGAGCCAAGAACTATTTTGTTTTGTTACAATTTTTATTTGAAGCGGTTTTTTTATCCGTTTTAGGCGGAATAGTCGGTTTGTTAATTGTGTTGGTCATTGCTTTGATAATTACCTCTACAACAAGTTTTACTATGATTTTATCAATACAAAATATCTTATTGGGAATATTTGTTTCTGCCTTTATTGGATTATTATCCGGATTTATTCCTGCCTGGTCGGCCTCTCGTCTTGATCCGGTTGAAGCCATGAGATCGAGCTTCTAGGAATAATATATGTCTTTGAATATCATATACTTAAATCAATAGAAACGGTTTTTTGATTTCAGGCTTGAGAGCTCGTATTTTATTGTTAATTTTACCAGTTAAAAAACAGCCTGAATGGAAAACAGATGGGTATATAAGCAACAAGGTGATGTGCAAGTGGTTAACCATCTGGCAGAAGTTTTGTCGATAGGTAAGCCTTTGGCCGGCTTATTGGCACAGCGTGATATTCGAACTTTTGAGGAAGCAAAATATTTTTTCAGACCTTCACTTGAGCATCTACACGATCCTTTCCTGATGAAGGATATGGACAGAGCCGTTGAACGCATTTTGAAAGCCATTGCACGAAATGAAAAAATACTCATATATGGCGATTATGATGTGGATGGCACTACAGCTGTAGCACTCGTTTATTCCTACCTCAAGAAATATTTTAAAAAACGTATTGAGTTTTATATTCCCGACCGATATGATGAGGGATATGGGATTTCTTATAAAGGGATAGACCATGCTGCAGATCATAATATAAACCTTGTGATTGCCCTGGATTGTGGTATCAAAGCGGTGGAGAAAATTGCGTATGCCAATGAGCGCCATGTTGATTTTATTATATGTGACCATCACCGGCCGGGCGATAACTTACCTCCGGCAGTAGCAGTGCTCGACTCTAAAAGACCAGATTGTAATTATCCTTTTAAAGAACTTTCGGGTGCCGGAGTTGGTTTTAAGCTGATTTCGGCCTTGGCAGAGAAACTAAAGGATCCTTTTGAAGAACTCGTATGCCACCTTGATCTGGTGGCAGTTAGTATTGCTGCTGACATAGTGCCTATAACAGGCGAAAACAGGGTGTTGGCTTATTATGGCTTGCGGCAGTTGAATACCAATCCCAGGCCCGGTTTCGAATCGGTACTTAAATATGCCAAGGTTGAGCGTCGTGCGGATGGTACGGATAAGGACGGAAATGTTTTGAATAAGGTCCTTACTATTAGTGATTTGGTATTTTTAATCGGGCCGCGTATTAATGCGGCCGGTCGCATCGAAAAAGCCAGCGA
>DJWN01000087.1 GCA_002440975.1 Bacteroidales bacterium UBA6229 | reverse complement strand
AAAGGCAATCAGGTTTATATCCCGGGAAGTTTGAAAGCCGTAAAAGCCATTGGCTGGTTTATTGAAGAATATGGGGTGGCTCAGATTTCGATGAACCTGACCAATATTGGCATCACGCCTGTTCACATCGCTTTTGATGAGGTGTGTCGCAAGGCCGAAGACCGCGGTATCAGGGTTACAGGTTCGGAATTGGTTGGTTTGATTTCTTTGAAAGCCCTCACTGATGCTGGAAAATATTTCCTCGAAAAACAACAGCGTTCTTTAGGTGTGGATGAGGCTGAACTGATCAAAATTGCCGTAAAATCAATGGGTTTGGATGAATTGAAGCCTTTTGATCCACACGAGAAAATAATCGAATACAAACTTGCTGCTGATGCCGGCCATAAAAAGCTGATTGATTTTACTGTAGCCGGTTTTGCGCACGAAACGGCTTCCGAATCTCCTGCACCTGGTGGCGGTTCTGTATCTGCCTATTTAGGTGCATTGGGAGCTAGTTTAGCTACTATGGTTGCCAATTTATCTTCACATAAAAGAGGCTGGGACGACAGATGGAAGTTTTTCTCCGACTGGGCCGAAAAAGGACAGAGACTCAAGGATCAGCTGTTGTTTATGGTGGATGAAGATACCAACGCTTTCAACAAAATTATGGATGCTTTTGGTTTGTCAAAAAAATCTGAGGCAGATAAGCAAGCCAGAAGAGAAGCCATTGAGGCAGCTTCGAAATATGCTATTGAAGTACCGTTGAAGGTTATGGAACTAAGTTTGTCGTCGATGGAACTGATTGAAGCCATGGCCGAGATGGGAAATCCAAATTCAGTTTCTGATGCCGGTGTGGGAGCAATCTGTGCCAGGGCAGCCGTGAATGGTGCCTTCCTGAATGTGAAAATCAATGCTGCCGGCATCGATGACCGCGGCTTTGCAGATCAAATGGTTAAAAAAGGGGCTCAGGTGATGCAGCAAGCCACAGAAGCAGAAAGGCGCATACTCGAAAAAGTTGAGGCAATCATTCAAAAGCAGGCTTAAAAGATGGGCGAGTATCTCACGTTATTGTTGCTTTACATGACTTCATTTCTCACCCTTATGAATCCCCTGGGGGTGATGCCTGTTTTTTTGAGCATGACCAGCAGCCTCGACAGGCGTGGAAGGCGACTTACCGCTATAAAATCATTGATCACAGCCTTTTTCACGCTTGTGGTTTTTGCTTTTGGTGGCGAAATGTTGTTTACTTTTTTCGGGATTTCTGTATCAGGTCTTAAAGTAGTTGGTGGTGTTTTGTTTTTCATTCTGGGATATGATATGTTGAATGCCCGCCTGAGCCGGATCAAAATCACTCCCGAAGAGGTGAATAAATTTGTGGATGATGTGTCGATCACCCCGCTTGGAATCCCTATGATTGCCGGGCCCGGATCAATCACCAATGCAATCATTTTGATGGATCAAAGCCCAGGGATCAGTCAGAAAATTATACTAATCAGTTCAATATTAATTGTTTGTCTGATCATTTTAGTTATCCTGTTGAGTGGAAATTCGATCATGAAATACCTGGGCGACACCGGAAATAAAATCATGATGAAGCTGATGGGGCTGATCGTGATGGTTATCGCTGTCGAATTCTTTTTTACCGGTATCTCGCCTTACCTCAAAGCGATTTTTAATGTTTCGTAAAAAAGAACGAAAAAAGCTAGGTTAATTCATTGAATTATTATACTTTTGCCGTCCGAAAAATTGAAAAGACAGAAGCATGGCTAAGAAAAGTAAAGACGCACGGGTGCAGATTATTCTTGAGTGCACCGAGCACAAAAACAGTGGAATGCCAGGTACTTCCAGGTATATTTCCACCAAAAACAAAAAGAATACGCCAGAGCGTATGGAGTTAAAGAAATACAACCCCATTTTGAAAAAAATGACGGTTCACAAAGAAATAAAATAAGCTGAATTATGGCAAAGAAAGTAGTTGCAACCCTGCAGACAGGCACTGGTAAAGAATTCGCAAAAGTCATCAGAATGACCAAATCTTCCAAATCAGGGGCCTATAGTTTTTCTGAAACTATTGTTCCTAACGACAAGGTTCAGGAATTTCTGAGCAAAAGATAATGAAACTATTTCAGTAATGACTGAGGCTTTTCCGGTTTTGCCGGAAGAGCTTTTTTCGTTTAAACTCATGAATATGGGAATCTTTTCTTTTTTTTCGAAAGATAAAAAGCAGGATCTTGACAAAGGTCTGGAGAAAACAAAAAGCAGTGTTTTCGGTAAGCTCACCAAGGCTATTGCAGGTAAGTCGAAGGTGGATGATGAAGTGCTCGATCAGCTGGAAGAAATTCTGGTGACATCGGATGTGGGAGTACATACTACTTTGAAGATTATTGAACGCATCGAAACCCGCGTTGCCCGCGATAAATATCTCGGTACAAATGAGTTGAATACAATTTTGAAAGAAGAAATTGTCGAGTTGTTGCAAGAAAATAATTCCGGTGATGGCACCAATTTTGATCTCCCGGCCGAAACCAAACCCTATGTAATTATGGTGGTAGGAGTAAATGGTGTGGGCAAAACAACCACCATCGGTAAGCTGGCATATAACTTCAAAAAAGCCGGGAAAAAGGTAATGCTGGGTGCTGCCGACACTTTTAGGGCTGCTGCGGTTGACCAGTTGAAGATTTGGGGACAACGCGTTGATGTGCCCGTTGTGGCTCAGGCTATGGGCTCCGATCCCGCTTCTGTGGCTTTTGATACCGTAAAATCAGCCGTGAGCCAGCAGGCCGATGTGGTGATTATTGATACTGCCGGCCGGCTGCACAATAAAATCAACCTGATGAAAGAACTCACCAAGATAAAAACCGTGATGCAAAAAGTTGTGGCAGATGCACCTCACGAAATTTTACTTGTGCTGGATGCTTCAACCGGGCAAAATGCCATCGAACAGGCACGCCAGTTTATTGCTGCCACCGAGGTAAATGCCCTGGCACTGACCAAACTGGATGGTACTGCCAAAGGCGGGGTGGTAATTGGTATCTCAGATCAGTTTAAAATCCCGGTGAAATATATCGGAATAGGAGAAAAGATGGAAGACCTCCAGCTGTTTGACCGTAAACTCTTTGTGGAAACACTTTTTGATTAGCACATATACTTGAAACAATCACGCATTCATATCGTTACGCTAGGATGCTCTAAAAACACCGTTGATTCAGAGCATCTGGGAGCTATGTTTGCGCCAAAGCAATATCAGATACTTCACAACACAGATCAGGAAGCTGATATTGTAATCATCAACACCTGCGGCTTTATCGGAGATGCCAAGGAGGAGAGCATTGATACTATCCTGGCTTATGCACAGCAAAGGAAAGCTAATCAGATCAAAAAACTTGTTGTGATGGGTTGTTTGTCGCAGCGTTATAAGAAGTATCTGGAAGAAGAAATTCATGAGGTGGATGCCTTTTTTGGTGTTGATCAGCTTAAAGAGGTTGCTGCAATGATTTTGCAGGAAGAGTTGATCAACATACCTGAGCAATATAAAAGAAACCTCTCTACGCCTGCACATTACGCTTACCTCAAAATTTCAGAGGGCTGCGACCGTAAATGTTCATTTTGTGCTATTCCGCTTATCCGTGGCAAACATGTTTCTGTACCGGAAGATGTTTTGATCAAGGAAGCCCGGGAGCTTGCCGCTTCGGGTGTTAAGGAGCTGATTTTGATTGCGCAGGATCTGACTTATTATGGCATCGACCTGACCGGAAGACGCATGATTGTTTCGCTCATCGAAGATTTAGCAGAGATTGATGGCATTGAGTGGATCAGATTACAATATGCTTATCCGGCCGGCTTTCCGGAGGAATTAATTGATTTGATTGCAACACATCCCAAAGTTTGTAATTATTTGGATATGCCGCTACAGCATATTAACAGCGATATACTCAAAAGCATGAAACGCGGCCTTGACGGTGGGCATACTCGAGAACTTGTAAGTAAAATCAGACAAGGCATTCCCGATCTGGCATTCCGTACCACTTTTATCGTTGGCTATCCGGGTGAGACGAAGGAGATGTTTGAGGAATTGTGTGATTTCGTAAGGGAGATGCGCTTTGAGCGGATGGGTGTTTTTGCTTATTCAGCAGAAGAAGACACCTCGGCTTTTGATTTGGGTGATGAGGTGCCGGATGAAATTAAGCAGGAACGAGTTGAAATGCTGATGGCCATTCAGCAGGATATTGCGCTGGAGCATAACCAACAAAAAATTGGCAGCATTCAAAAGGTGTTGATCGACTGCAAGGAGGGTGAATATTATATCGGCCGCACCCAATACGATTCACCTGAAGTGGATAATGAGGTAATAGTTTTGGGGAAGCAATCTCTGGAGATTGGCGAATTTTATGATCTCCGTATTACTGCGGCCGAATCCTTTGATTTATATGCGGAAAGGGTAGGGTAGTCAGAATTAAAGCCGGACTATTTTTTTTGATTCAATTTCCAACAATTAAAAGCCAAAATGTTTTTCAACAAATGCCTCGATTGCCTGGTAATCGTGTGCTATAGCTTTGTTCGATCTGAGTAATCTGCTTTGGCTAAAATGTCCCTGACTGAACAATAACACCTGAATGTCTAGCTGTTCTGCAACTTCGGCATCATGCAGGCTGTCGCCAATCAACAAACAATTTTTAGCAGGGACATTGATTTTTTTGAAAAGTCTTTTGGCTGTTTCAAGTTTTCCATCGGCCAGATGGTTATCAATGCCATGAATGCCCTCAAAATATTGTTGAATACCATTCTTTTGCGTCAAATCTTCGAGCAAGGCTTGTTCCATAGCCGAAAGGATAAACTGCCGGAATCCTTGTTGCTGTAATTTATGCAACAGCGGTGTTACCTCCTCAAAAACAGTGGCTTGCCCGACCAGCTCATTATAATGCTTCATAAACTGATGAGCAGGAAGCTCAAATGCTTCTTTGCGAAAATCGAAACCAAGCTTTTCGTAGTAATTTTTTACTGGGAAGTCAAATACTTCCCTGTATCTGTTGCGATCAAGTTGCTTGAGATTGCGTGCATCGAGAAGCTTGTTCATGGCCTGCACACAGCAATCTACATCATCAAGCAGGGTGCCGTTCCAGTCCCAGAAGATTATCGGTTTGGGATTCATCAATGGCATTTAGGGGCAGTTACGCAAGTAATCGCCAATGTTGGGTTTTTTGTATTCTGCAGCCTTTTTAAAATAATAGCAGGCCATCTCGCGATCCTGTTCATAATTCATGATCTGTCCCAGGTTGAACCAGGCGTCAGCATAGTCGGGTTTTATTTCAACGGCTTTCAGATAGTCTTCTACTGCGGCTTTGTAATTTCTTAGGTTGAAGAATGATGCTCCCCTTAAAAAATAGGCTTCATACGACTGATCGTCATATTTTATGGCACGACTGTAAGCTTCCACGGCTCCTTTGTAGTCAGCCCGATTACTGAGTTTTCTGCCTTCTTCGATCAGTTCCATTGTTTTACGTGGGTTGGGCGAACAGGCACTCAGAAGCACCAAAAGCAGTAGTGAAAATCCCGACAGTTTTAGCATAGCATAGTTTTTTGCGAAAATAAGCAATTTAGAAAAATTAACATGAGCTTTTTGAACGTAAAACAGATTGGATTGTTTCAATAGTGGATTAAAAATGATCCCTGAATTAAACAAATTTGCATACAATTAATAGAAAATCTTATGAAAACCTGGACTATTGATCCTGCACATTCAGAAGTGCAATTTAAAGTGAAACACCTTGTTATTTCAACTGTTACCGGAAGTTTTGGCCGTTTTAGCGGACAGCTCGAAACAGCTTCAGATGACTTTACACCGGCAAAAATCAGCTTCGAAGCAGAGGTTGACAGTATCAACACGAATAATGCTGATCGTGATAACCACCTGAAATCGGCTGATTTCTTTGATGCTGCTAACCATCCCAAAATCAGTTTTGTTTCGGAAAGCTTTGAAAAGACAGGCAAATCCACCTACAAGCTTACCGGAAACCTTACCATGCGCGGAACAACAAAAAAGATCACTTTGGATGTGGAGCATGGCGGCGTGATGACAGATCCGTATGGCAATACCAAAGCCGGTTTTGAATTACAGGGCAAAGTTAGCCGTAAAGAATTTGGCCTCAGCTGGAATGCCGTTACCGAAGCTGGTGGAGTGGTAGTAGCTGATGAAGTGAAGTTGCTGTTGAATGTTCAGTTGGCAAAAAACTAAACCAGCTATTGAAACTTCTTTAAACCAAATTGATATTCAGATTAAATCGCATTAGGGCTTCCGTTGTTTTTATGGAATTGTATTAAACTGAACTCAAGCTTTATTCTTACAGAACCTGATGTTAATTTTTTGAATTATTCTTATCCACATTTGTCCTTGATGAACCAGTCGTTTCATGGATAATGTGGGTAAGTTATTTCAAGCCCGCGATATTTAATGTGACGAAGGAATTGCAATAATTCGTTAATTCATTTTATTGCAGTTGTTTAGCGGATAACACTGCTTTTCTTATTCTCAGTCGTTCAGAACCGGCAAAAATGCAAAATGACTAGAATAATAAAGCATCTGTGTTGCAAAATCTTCCGGGTAAACGATACGGATGTCACCGATTTGACCGTTATTGCATACCTTTTCCAGTTGAGGGTTGATAAAACCTGCAAAGGGTGCTATGCCAAGTCGTTTCCACCTTTCCAAAACCTCCTGATGAAGCTGCTGATCAACTTTTACACCATAGCTTTCCACCAATGCTTTGGCTGCCTGATAATCGCCTTCTGACTTGATTCGCTGTACTTCGCGCAACAGCTCACCAACAAGCTTTCTGGTTTTCTCGTAATCATTAATGCGGATATAGGATTTCTTGTTGATTACCAGCATTTCAATGATTCTTTCGGGGACTGCTTTCTCAAAGACCCATTTCGCAATGAGCTGTCTGTTTCGCATATGGCTTTCTTCGAGTTGTTGTCCGGGTTCCAAACGTACCAGTTGACGCATCAATCCGTTGAGGAAAAAGCTGTCGTATTCCGCTTTTCCGGTTTCGAGGCTTTCCATAAATCCTTCTTCGATAAGCTTTTCGTTCAGCATATAATACAGCGCAACCAGATCGGCACGCGCTTCTTCCAGGGTGTTGGCATAGCTTTTCAGGCTTTCTTTGGGGCTTGGTACGCCGGGGATTAGCTGTCCGCTGCCATGCCCAATCACCTCATGCAGTCCGGTATGAATTTTGGAAGCCAGTGCACCATATTTTTTGATTCTTTCCTGTTGTTCAGGCAGATAAAATTCTTCAATCGAGCCTGTGCTTTGAGAAGCATTTTCGTAGGCATCTTCGATATTTGCCAATGAAACAGATTTTGATCCGTATCTTTCTCTGATCCAGTCGGCATTGGGCAGGTTGATGCCGATAGGAGAGGAGGGGCTGCAATCGCCGCTTTCGACAATCACCTGTATCACTTTGTAACTCACGCCTTTCGGGTCCTTGCGTTTGTGTGCCTCATCAATAGGAGAATTTGCCTCGAACCAGGGAGCCAGTTCGCTGATCTTTCCAAAACGCCGGGTGGCTTCCTCATCTCTCATTGAAAGCACAGATTCGAAAGTGGCGTGTCGTCCCAGCGGATCGCCATACACTTCGATGAAGCCATGCACCAGATCAATCACTGAATCGGTGTCCTGAACCCAAAGTTTGTTGTATTCGTTGAAGGTTTTCAAATCGCCGGTTTCATAAAACTGAATCAATTTTTCGAGGATGGCTTGTTGTGCTTCGTTTTCAGCATAATCTTTTGCCTTTTCGAGGAGTACAACGATTTTGCGGATTGCTTTTCCGTAGCGTCCATCCGATTTGCAAACTTCTTCTTTTATCTCACCATTTCTTTTTACTAATCTGGTATTCAAGCCGTGCCACAAGGGTTCATTTTCATCAGGCTGTATTTTCCTGGCATAAAAATCCTCTGCTTCCTGCTGGTTTATGCCATCATAAAAATTGCAGGCCGATTGAGCCACATGATCAGCTCCTTCGTCCTGATTTAGTCTTTTAGGGGAAATTTCAGGATTGAAAATGATGTCAGTAAGCCAAGTAACAAACTCTTTTTTTGATAGATGGAGTGGAACCGGAAGTTGTGATTCATCCAGACTGTTCAAAGCGGTTTTTAACCAGTTTTCGGTACAGGCCGGAAAAAATTTATCCATCGAATAGTGATGATGGATGCCATTTGAAAACCAAACCCTCTTGAGATATGTTACAAAATGAGTCCAGTTTTCATCCGTTTTTTCACCTTCGTAATGCTGATAAACGGCTTCCAGACTTTTACGAATAATGAGATTGTATTTATAGTTTTGATCGTAGATCAAATCGCGCCCGGCCAGCGCAGCCTGATATAAATGCCAGGTGAAAATTTTCTGGTTCAGGCTGAGATTTTCGAAGCCATTGATCTGATAGTGCAAGATGCGGATATCGGCAAATTGTTCTGTTTGCCACTTAAAGTCTTTTAAAGTTTCGTTTGACATGAGCTGTTTTTGTTTAAGGCGCAAAACTACTAAAGAATCTGATAGGAAAAGTCGTTTGCGAGGGGCACAAAAAATGTGGGCAATGGCTTACCCGCACTTTGGTGAATATTTTTTTAGCCTTTGTAAAAAGGCAGTTTTACAATCTCTGCAGTCAGTTTTTTATCGCGTACCTTGATGAAAATCTGAGTGCCTAATTTATTGTATGGCTTATTGATGTAGGCCATGCCAATGCCTTTTTTGAGCATGGGCGACATGGTTCCGGAAGTCACTTCACCAATCACTTCATCATTTTCGTTTACCACTTGGTAGTGTTGCCTTGGAATGCCTTTGTCGATCATCTCGAATGCTCTGAGTTGCTTGTTGATACCTTCTGCTTTTTGCTTTTCGAGTAGCGGACGGTCAATAAAGTCGTTGCCATCCGTAAATTTGGTGATCCAGCCCAATCCGGCTTCAATCGGACTGGTACTGTCGTTGATGTCGTTGCCGTATAAACAGAATCCCATCTCGAGTCGGAGAGTATCCCTGGCTGCCAATCCGATAGGTTTGATGCCAAAATCAGCACCGGCCTGCAATACAGCCTGATAGATTTTTTCAGCATCTTCGTTTTTGAAATAGATCTCGCATCCACCTGATCCGGTATAGCCGGTGGTAGAGAGCAAAACGTCTTTTACACCCGCAAATTCAACCATTTTAAAGGTGTAATATTCCATGTCGGTGATGGGAGTGGAAGTTAGCGATTGCATGGCTTCCAAGGCTTTAGGGCCTTGAATGGCCAGTTGTGAGGTGCTGTCGGAGGCATTGCTGATCTGTGCGTTTTGGCTGTTGTTTTTAACCACCCAGTTCCAATCCTTGGCGATATTGGCAGCATTTACAACCAATAAATATTTCTCAGCATTAAAGCGGTAAACCAGCAAATCATCCACAATGCCGCCTTTGCCATTCGGGAAGCAGCTGTACTGAATTTTTCCGTCATACAAGGCAGCCACATCGTTTGAAGTGATCCTTTGCACCAGTTCAAAGGCTTTTGGCCCCTCTGCCCAAAACTCGCCCATATGCGACACATCAAAAACGCCAAGTGCTTTGCGCACAGTTTCATGTTCCACATTGATGCCTTCAAATTGAACAGGCATTTCAAAGCCTGCAAATTCAACCATTTTTCCACCCATTTCGTGGTGCATACGGTTTAATGCTGTTTGCTTCATGATAATTGTAATTTACTGAAGATTAAATAATTAAATGCCCTAAATGGGCGTGATTTATAAGCTTCAAAGGTAGCGTTTTTTTGGATAAGAAAAATTGTGCAAGCCAAACAATGCAGGGCTTTTTGTATATTTGGGCTTGAAAACGACATGATCTAAATCGCACAATCATGAAAAAGCACTTTTTACAATTGCTGCTGCTGTTTTTAGTCGGGCTTTTCATTCAATCCGCGAAAGCTCAAACAGAGCACAAGCTAATCATTCAAACTAGTATGGACGAGCCAGGTGGTTTTCTTACTCCCTTGAATGGGAATCACTTTTTGCTTATGATAACCAGGGGCGAGTTTGAACCTATTCCGGATGACGTAAATCAGTTTTACAATTATAACAATATCACTTACCTTGTTTCAGATGAGTTGGAGTTGATTGATAGTCTGCACTACAATACAATAGAAGGTTATGGTACGCGGATAGCACAAATCCACCCACTACCGGATGGGAATTATCTGGCGGTTGGCAATGCATACGATTCGGTGAGCAATGATTTTCAGCTGTATTTGCGCTGGTTTGATGCCGGGTTGGAGCTTGTCCGGGATTCTCTGATTGGCTCATCGTCTTTGCGTGAGCGTTATCATGCTGCTTTTGTCAATTTGGCAGGCAATATTGTGCTTGCCGGAGGATATGATGATACAGATTCTACTGTAGCTGACCACAGATTTTTCATTGAAATGAGTCCTGATGGAAATTTGATACAACAGTTTACAGAAACAAGTTCAATTATACGCTTTGGCCTGGTACAATTGGGGGGAGATGGAAAGTATTATCAGAGTGGTTATCCTAATAAGTTTATAAGACTTAATACTGATTTTACACTTGATTCGATAATTGATTTTGACGGAGAGGTGGAAATTGAGATAAGGGATTTTGGTGTTTTGAATGATACTACCTTTTATTACGCAGGTAATTATTTTAAACAGGGAAGCCCACCCCCCATTGATAATTTGGAGATGGCTTTTCAGCCTGTAAGTTGGAGAGGTGAAATCATGCCATTACATCATTTTGGAGCTGTTGACACGCTTGACTTTTATAATAGCATGAATGTTAATGGTGATTGCCTATTTATTGCTGGTACGATAAATAGTGTAATTGGGCCGGTTCCTTCCTGGTATATGGCTAACAAACTTAATCATCAGTTGGAGCTGGAGTATCAGGTAGTTTATGGGGATGGGGTAAGAAAATATCGCAGTGCAGGTACGATGCCAACTGCTGATGGTGGCTTTGTTGCTGTTATGTCTGTATGGGATTACCATCATTATCCCGGTGATATGATTCAGCATGATGTGGTTGTTGTACGCTTTGATGCCAATGGCCAGCTGGTGGGAAGGCTCGAACTGCCTGCTCAACAGCTGCAATCACTAAAGCTGGCACCCAATCCTGCATCAGATTTTGTACAGATAGTGGATGAACAACATTGTTGGAAAACTGCACAGGTTTATGACCAGCAAGGCAGGCTTATTGCTGCTTTGTCTGTTAGTGATTGCAATTATTTCCAAACGGCAAAACTGAAGCCCGGAAATTATCTGATCCGCCTGCTTGATCAACATGACAGGCAGGCATTTGCCAGGCTGATAAAGCAATAGGCCGAGATTTAAGTCTGTTTAACAATTGATTTGGTGCGTTAGGGTTTGTTGTAAGCAGCAGAATTGTAGTTTTGTAGCTTAAATCTTGATGCAGATGAACCTGATTCGCAACTATAGTAAGCTAATCCTTCTTCTTTTGTTTTTGATGCCGGGAATTTCCAGGGCGGCTTATTTGCTAATACCCATGGACGAAACCCAAACCAATCACCTCAAAGCTTATGGCGTAGCTTATTGGGTGCTTGAGAAAGAGATAGAAATCAGCTGGTTGCTCAACTACCGTGGCGGAAGTTACCTAATTCCGCATCATCCCTTATTCGAAAAGGAATGTAAACTGCGCAATGTGAGTTATCAGGTGATAGCCGATGTGCAGGCAGCTGCCATTTTGCAGGATATTGCCGATCCGGGTAAGAATATGGACGAGATGAAATTGCAGAAAGTGCCGCGTATTGCTGTTTATTCGCCCAAAAACAAGTTGCCGTGGGATGATGCCGTAACGCTTGTGCTAACCTATGCCGAGATACCTTATGACATTATTTACGATGATGAGGTGCTCTCGGATGTGCTGCCGATGTATGATTGGCTTCATCTGCATCATGAGGATTTTACAGGCCAGTTTGGTAAGTTTTGGGCACGTTACAGGCATTTCCCATGGTATCAGGAAGATGTGCAAAAGCAAAAGCAAACGGCTGAGCGGCATGGCTTTCAAAAGGTTTCTCAGCTCAAGCTTGCTGTGGTGAAAAAAATCAGGGAATTTGTTGCCGGTGGGGGCTATATGTTTGCCATGTGTTCGGCCACAGATAGTTACGATGTGGCTTTAGCCGCCGATGGCCTGGATATTTGCGATGTGATGTTTGATGGTGATCCCATTGGAGCAGGTCATCCCGAAATGCTTAATTACGACAATTGCATAGCCTTTACAGATTTTAAGGTTTCGACCAATCCTCAGGAATATGAAATCTCGGATATTGATGTAACAAATTACAGGTCAAGGAGTATCAACGAAACCAATGATGTGTTTAGTTTGTTCGACTTTTCGGCCAAGTGGGATCCCGTGCCCACCATGCTTACGCAAAATCACGAAAAGCTGATCAAAGGATTTATGGGTCAAACTACGGCTTTTAACAAAGACCTGGTGAAATCGGAGGTGATCGTTTTGGGCGATAATCTGGCTTTTAATGAGGATCGTTATATTCATGGGAATTTTGGCAATGGCTTCTGGACTTTTTTTGGTGGCCACGATCCTGAAGATTATCAACATCTGGTTGGTGATCCGCCTACCGAGCTGGATATGTTTCCCAATTCGCCAGGTTATCGCCTGATCCTGAATAACATCCTATTTCCGGCGGCCAAGAAGAAAAAGCAAAAGACTTGATGTGAATTGTGTAGGGTGAGCACTAAAGAATAAGCACGCGAAAGCATCTCGACTATCGCTCCCTTCGACAAAGGCATTCCAACGCCTCACTCAGCCAACAGCAAAAAGCCAATTGCCAAAA
>DJWN01000026.1 GCA_002440975.1 Bacteroidales bacterium UBA6229 | reverse complement strand
ACATAGGGTAAGAATTGAGCTTCAACACTTATTTCGTTACCTTCAATATGATGTATGGCCTCAATAGACATAAACGCAGGGTCTTCCATTCCATTATTAAAAGCGTTGTTTACAGCACCAGAAGAGGTGGCAACGTTGTTACCTTCAACAAAAAGCATCGGAACAGCATTTACTCCGTAATAGGTTCTGCGTACGCCACCTTCGGCTGTGTAGTATGGATCACCACTTCCCGGCCAGTTCATCTGATATTTGACGAGGGCAATTTCTTCGCCATGCTGGGCAATGAACGGATTGAAAACGCTGTTGTTGAATGAAGCACAAGGTGCACAGGTTGAACTTGTAAATTCCTCAAAAAGCGGTCTGCGCTGAACAGTTTGTGTCGCCACACCAATAGTCCTGTTAATTGTGTCATTTTCAGTGTTTTGGTCGTCATCACCATTTACATTGGATATCCAGATTTTAAATGCATGAGTACCGGGATCAGCGAGCAGAGTTTGATCAGCTGTGTAGGTATAGATTTGATTGGTGTTCAAACTCAATCCAGAAACAGAGGTGGTATTCACTTCGCCTTCATTCAGTGTCCAATTAATGTCAAAGGAATTAATTTGGTTGATTCCATCGTTTATAATTTTACCACTAATTTCCTGTTCACCTGTAAAATATGCTGGCAGATCAAGGCTTTGCAGGCCGGCATCCAACTCCTGACGGACAAAAAGCTTAATATCGTCAATATACCAGTAATCAACATTGTAGAGGTTTCCACTGATGAATATCGAGAATTGAAAATTATTTTCACCAACATCTGTTAGCTCAACTGTTTGGAGTGCCGGCCCCATATTGCCGGTTGGCGAAACCTGCCAGGCTACCTGCCATTCGCCACCGTCAATTCTTGTGGCCAAACCAATTGTGATGCCATTAGCATAATAGTCGAAATAATGCCTGAAGTTGAGTGTTACTTCATCATAACCAGTTAAATCGATACTTGGCGATACGATACGTGATGTACTGTTAGTTTGTATATAAGAAAACTTGGCTTCAGGTGCCGAGCCACCGGCATTGTCTGTGGAGCTGCGAGACCATTGATTTGGCAAGCCATCGATGGTGAAACCGTTAGGAGGAAAGGTGGAACTGGAAAAATCTTCATAGAGAAAAGTCTGAGCAAAGCTCAACTGCACTATGAGAAGTGCTGTAAAAAGGGTAAATAAATTTTTCATGGGCATTTTGGTTTTTTGTGATTATGTGATTAATTGAATTTTTAAGCAGATCGCAGGCATTTGGCCTGATCAGCATATTGATTAATGTAAAACAACTGCTTTTGCAGGGACTGCCTTGCGCGATTGAGTTGCGATTTTGAAGTATTGATTGAAATATGAAGTATTTCACTGATTTCCTTATGTGTGTATCCTTCGATAGAGTTAAGGCTAAAAACGGTTCGATAGCCGGCTGGTAGTTTTTTTACCAAACTTAATATTTCATCCTGAACCATTGATGAATAAACCTGTTGTTCGCTCACAACGGCCTCAGCCTGGTAATTGAGTTCAGTTTCGTTTTGATAGATTCGTTTTCTTTTATAAAAGTTGAGAGCTGTTGTAATCATTATCCTTCTAATCCAGCCCTCAAACGAACCGTTAAACTGAAAATCCGCCAGGTATCTGAAAACTTTCACAAAGCCATCCTGCATGATATCTTCTGCATCGCAGTATGTTTTAGCATAGCGTTGGCAAACCGGCATCATGCGTGAGGCAAACAAATTATATAGCTCAGTTTGAGCTTTGTTGTCCTTCTTCAGGCATTGTTGTATGAGTTGTTGCTCGCTCATTAAATTTAATTACAAGAGTGGTTTAAGGTTTAGTCAAGAAAAAAATTTCAATTTCTTTCAGTTACCTTTACGGTAAATCCTTTTAAATCGTGTTTGTTAATGCAAACCTGATTCATCATTACAAGCCAACGAATGTAAAACCTTATGGGGCTTGAAGGTGTAAATTAACTACTACAACTCTACTACTTTTGAATGATTTTGAACTTGTTTTGTGTGAAGATATTTCTACAAAAATTAACATAAAACACAGATAAACATAATATTAATAAAATTTGCAGTTCTACAATTTGGCAGATTGTATAATTCATTTTAGATTAATGCAACAAAGTTGGAAGAAGGAAGCTGTTCAAAACTCTTGTAAAAAATCAATAATGCTTTGATTTTGATCGAGTTTTAGTTTTTTTCTTAAGCGATAACGTCCCATTTCAACGGCCCGAATGCTTGTGTTGTTAAGGGCTGCAATTTCTTTTGAAGAAAGGTTTAAACGCAGCATCGTGCAAAGTCTTTCTTCATTTTTGGTAAGGTCAGGGAAGTGTTGCTTGAGTTTTTTCACAAAACCCAGATTAGTTTGGTTGACAGTTTTTTGAAATTCGTCCAGCTCTTTTTGGATCTGGAGGTTTTGTTGCACATTTATCAGGAGCTCTTTGATTCTGGATTCACGGTCTTTGTCATGGCTATGACGAAGATTTTTAAGCTCATTCTTTAACTCGTGCAAAAACTTGTTTTTCTCACCCAGATGCAAGGCAAAATTAGTTAGCTCATTCGATTTGCTTTTAAGCTCTGCCTGCATGATTTCTTCTCTTGCCTTGTTCAGACTTTCCTTTTGTGAGAGCAGAAGTTTATTTTTCCTGTTTCGGTTTTGCAGCTTTCCGTAAGCCAAAACACCAACAATCATTAGAAGCAAAATTGAAAGCAGCAGCAGCAGCTGGCGCGATTCATTTAGTTTTTGTTCGCGCTGCAATAAGGCGATTTCATTGTCTTTCAGTGCCAATTCTTTTTCTTTCAAATCGAGTGCAAAGCGGGTTTGGATTTCGTCCAGTTGTTCCGATTTTTTTATATTGAACAATGAATCTTTAAAATGTGAGTGTTTTTTGTAATATTCAAAGGCGGCTGCAATATTTCCTTTTCCTTCATTAGCTTGTGCCAGGCCGGCAGTGGCATCCCGCAACCCTTCAAGATCATTTGTTTCACGGGCAATTTCAATTATTTCGTTAAAGGCCAGAATAGCTTTTTCAAATTCTCCTGATTGATTGAGGTGATCCCCTGAGGCGCGAAGTGAGGCGATTAAACCAGCTTTGTTAGCTATCTGGCGATTGATTTGGATACTTCTATCGAAATAATTGTTAGCCAGTGGATTATTTCCTTTCTCAGCATAGATCAGCCCGATATTGCTCAGGTTGATGGCAAGGTTTGTTTGATGGTTGTGTTTTTCATTGATTTCAACAGCCTGGTTGTAGTATTCCAAAGCCAAATCATCCTGATGTTCAAGTCGGTATATTTCGCCAATATTATTCAGTGAAGCAGCAATATCTTTTGGGTTGCCTAACTTCTGCCTTGTTTTTAGTGATTCATTAAAGTAATGTAGTGCTGTTTTGTAATCTGCCTGGTAATAAAAAATCCCACCGATTGAGTTCAGTGCTGTTGCCTGCTCTTCCTCGGCTTTGCTGTTTCTGGCATGTTCCAAGGCTTTGGTAAAGTAATGAAGCCCTTGATCGTAATCGAAGTGGTTAGTGATATAAATCCAGCCCAGTTTAGTGTATAGTCGAGCGAGTTCCGGCTCATCTTCAAGCTTTTGATAGTGCTTGATGCTGATCAGGTAATAATTGATTGTGGGTTGATAATTATGTTGAATTTCGAATAGTTCGCCCATTACTTTATTTGAGATAGCACAGGCTTTTACATTTTGAATCTGATTGGCAAGCGCAAGAGCTTTTTTGCTGTAATACAGGGCTTTTTCAGGAAACGTTTCGCTAAAATGCAGGGCCAGTGCATTTAAGGTTTGCACTTTTTCCAAATTGTCCTCGAGCATTACAAGCCTGGCAATTAAACTATCCGACACATAAATTTGACCCTCAGCAGGCAAAGAATTCACCAAAAAAAGTAAAAGCCCCGTAATAACAACTATTTTTATTTGACGAAATACGGAGTATAAGAATTCGCCGGTCGGGTATGAGTGGCTCACGATTTTTTATTCATAAGGATCCGTTGTTGGAATCACGTAAAATTCACCTGTTCGCGGATCTTTGTAAAACTTGCTGTAACCATTTATACTTTCGAGATTTGCATCAACGCTGCCCTTGATAAAAACAGTGTTAACAACATCCACCTCGCCTTTCACATTTAGAGCTTCCTCAGTATAAATTGCCATAGGGTTGAGGCGGGGAATGATACCTGCATTTTGAAGGACAATTACCCAAATTCCAACGGTGATAAGGATAAGTAAACTTTTGATGAAGGAATAATGTTGTTCCATATTTTTAATGCTTAAAGAATGATTAATTTCCAGTTGTCTGCCGTATTACGGACAAAAATACATGTTTTTTGGGCAGGAAAATATACCTTGATTATTGAAGGATAGCAGCGCAGTATTTTTTTTCCGCAAAAAAAATCATTGTTGTCCGGTAAAATTCAAATAAAAATACTCAATCGGTGTATTAATGTCGTCCCGTACGTACGGGACGACATTATAATTTTACCGGACAACAGTGAAAAAA
The DNA here is from genome assembly GCA_002440975.1 of Bacteroidales bacterium UBA6229. Lineage (GTDB taxonomy): Bacteria > Bacteroidota > Bacteroidia > Bacteroidales > F082 > UBA5536. Next base: position 5,580 of record DJWN01000026.1, on the reverse strand, counting down.
AAATAGCAGCTCTTTGGGAACTGCTATTCTTTCTGGAAATAAATTCATTTTTAAAACCAACCAGCCACTGGAATTCTGAACGGCCAAGGAATGGATACCAGAATCAAAACCAGGCTGATGAGGTAATAATAAAATGCTTTTTTAGCTCCGCCCGGAAGTGCAAATAATGCCTTGGATTTGCTGTAACCGATAGTTAAAATGATTATTGCAATGAGCATTAAACTAATATGTTCCACCAAATAAAATCTGAGGATGCTGTCTTTCATCGCGGCGGCATCAAAGATAACTTTAGGACTAATAAAATATAAAGCCAAACCAAGCAGCAATTGGATATGAGCTAATATCAAGGTATAAAGACTGATCTTTTTCACATCAATATCAGCATTTCCAAAAGCTTTTCGGCCTAATTGAACCAAGGCCGCAATGAACATGAAAAGCAGCAGCCACCTTAAACCTGAATGACTTTTGAGGAGTATGTTGTAAAGCATAAAAGTTGGGTTATTGAAATTTCATAAACCTTTTAAACAAGGTTTTATTATGAGTGTTCAATCGCCAGCTGAATTATGTGGTAAAATATCGGACAGCGGATGTTTTAAAACTGACATATACTTCAGATTCAACAGTCAGAGCCAGCTGTTCTAAAGCGAACTCAGTGATGTATGCGATAAGGTTAATTCCGCAATCTATCTCCATTTCACAGCCATAAGAGGTTTTCTGGCACTGTTTTACAAAGCCTTTCAAACAATTTTGGGCACTCGTCCGGGGTACATCTTTACTTAAAACAATCTGTTTTTCGTCTATCACCAATTTACCTAAGCCGGCGTCCAGTTCACTTTGGGTGAAAAGCAAAACCCCGCGCACCAATACTTTTCGCAAGCCATTTGCTGTATCTGGAAGTAATTCAGCCTCATAAAAGTTTTTGAGCCCCGACAACTCAGCTGCAAAAGTTGAAGCCGGATTTCGGAAAACATCTTGCGGGCTGCCCCATTGAATCAGTTTGCCCGCCTGCATGATACCGATGGTTTTGGCCATTCTTAAAGCTTCTTCATAATCATGCGTTACATGCAAAATGGTTGTCCCCTTATTATTTAGCTCTTTAAGCAGTTTCCTTAAATCATAGCGCAGCAGCACATCCAGGCTCGAAAGGGGTTCATCGAGTAGTAACAGCGATGGCTCTGCAGCAAGTGCTCTGGCGAGCATCACCCGCTGTGCTTCTCCACCAGAAAGATGGCCGGGCTTGCGATCCAATAGTTTTGTTAGCTGGAATTGATGTGCCAGCTCCTCAACTTTGTTTTGTATCTTTTTTCTGCCAATCTTATTGATTTGTAAGGCAAAAGCCATGTTGGATTTTACCGAAAGATGTGGGAAAAGTACGGGCTTTTGAAAAACCATCGAAGCGTTGCGCCGCTGAACAGGGATTTTTGTTATGTTTTTGCCTGCCAGCCATATCTCACCCTGATCAGCATGCTGAAAACCGGAAATCAGTTCTAATAGCAAGGTTTTCCCTGATCCGCTGGGGCCCAGCAATACACAATAATCTCCCTGCTGAATCTTTAAATCAATGGCCTTCAGCTCGAAACTACCCAGTTTTTTGTGTAAGCTTTTAATTTCGAGCATCGGATTGTCTTTTAGCCAGTAACCTCAAACTGATAAAAACGATCAGGCTGATGAGCACAAAAAGTGCAGCAATGCCTTGTGCAGACTTTAATCCGAAGGCATTGAACCGATCAAAGATCATCACCGGGGTTACCATCGGGTGATAGGCAATAATTACGATGGCACCAAACTCGCTCATGGCCCTGCCAAACATCATCACATAACCGCTTAAAATTCCTTTGGCCGCCATGGGCAGGCTAACCAGATAAAAGGTCTGCCACTGACTGGCTCCCAGATTTAAAGCTGCTTTTTCGTAGAGTCCGGTTTGAGCTTCAAAAGCATCGCGCGAGGCGTTATATAAAAATGGGAGGCTCACAAAAGCCATCGCAATGGCGATACCTGCAGGCTGATCAATAAAGCTGATGCCGATAGAGGAAGCCCACTGGCCAAGCACGCTTTCGCGATTGATGATGCCAAGCAGTGCAATACCAGCCGCCGAATGCGGAATCATCACTGGCAAATCAATAATGGCGTTGATAACGGATTTCAATTTAAAGCGGCTACGCGCCATAAGCCAGGCAAAAGGAACGGTTATAAATCCTGCTATTACGGTAGTGCTCATCGCGATACCTAAAGTACGAAAAATACTTTGACTAACTTGTTGATCAGAAGCCGCTTCTATTAGTCCGCTCAGGCCGGGAGCCAGAATCAATCTAAGGAGCGGTGCTAAAACAAACAGCAGCACAATACCGCTAAAAAAAATGAAAACCAGCCGAAGCCAGCTGTATTTTGTAACCATATAAAAAGTGGTTTTCCGTATGCAATGTTACGAAAAACCACCTTATTCTTAGCGAACTTTATAAACCTATCGCAGTTTTCACAGCTTTTGGCACAGCATTTTTATGCACCAGAATGCTGATGGTTTTGTAGGCTACAAAAGCCTCTGAAGCAAAGAAATAACCTTCATAAACATGATCTTCGGTGCCCCAGGAGTTTTTCACCTTGTAATATTTGTTTCCGTTTTGATCTTTGGCGATGCCAACAAGAAGCATCAGGTGATCGTCAGTGGTTTCGTAATTGTCAAAAGCAGTTTGACGCAATTCAGGTGTGATTTCTTTTTCCTGCAGTATTTGTTCGAACGCATAAAGTGCTTTCTCTCTGTCTTTGCTGCTTAAATCAGCCAGACTATCTTTGGTAGCACCCATAAATTTTGAAGGCTCGTCTTCGGGCACAATGGCAACACCGTTTTTCCATGAAAAACCTTTGTCGCTTACATCGGCATCCCAGCCAACCACATAACCTTTTTTAAGGGCATGATCGATGGTGCTCATCATTTCGTCAAGTGGAAGGTTTGTTATTTCACTCCACATCCAGTTGTCCGGAATTTCGAGTATAAATTCCTCGTGATAAGGATGATGTGTGTAAGAACCCAGCTCGATATATTCTGCCGGCTGAAAACCTGAGAATTCTGCAAAGCTTTTTGGAGAATAGCTTTTGCCGTCAAAGGTAAACTCATTGGGCACGCTGCCCAGATACGTATCGAGCAGGCAATCGAAGCCATTAAGCCAAACAGGTGTTAGTTTTCTGTTTTTGTTCTTCATCACAGCACTTGTATAGGCTTCAAAAACTGCATCCATTTCGCCGTGAATATGCTTGTCTTCGTCAATTACCATTCCGGAATAGTCCTTTTCAGGAATCATACCGAATTGTTCCACCACACCCAGCACATCACTGAAACCGCCGCCGGGGCCCATGTTCAGGTTGCCATGCAGCCTTACAAGTTTTTCTGCTTTGTTGTGATAGACATACCTTACGTTGAACATTTCCGAAAGGTCGAGCTTTATGTTTTTTATCCGCAGAATTTCAGCTTCTACAAAAGCTGTTCCGGCAAAGCTCCAGCATGTTCCCGACCGATCCTGGCTTCTTACGTCGGTGTGTGGCACTTCGGTGAGCATTTCAAACTGATAGACCTTCTCGTTGTCTTTTTTGTCTTGTGCCTGAATGCTAACGAAAGCTAACAGAAGCACAGCGCAAATGATAAATTTTTTCATCCTGAAGAAGTTTTGATTTATAACATTGGGATATTCCCGTTTTTTTCAGCCCAAAGTTAGGGTATTTGGGTTTTGATACAAAATGGGAAAGTAACCGGATGATTTTTTACTGGAAAAGGTTTAGTTATTAATTTTTGTGGATTTACGAGGACTAAATTTCATTCGATAGCCGATGTCACATGTGATAACACGAAAAATATGTTTCATATCATCCTTAATGCTTGACCACACTGCCTAATCATGCCTTTTTTCTTCACTTGTCATTTTAAGATTGCCATATTTATTTTTCTTCTCTTCAAATAATCTTAACTGCTGCTTCAATTTGTAGTCTGATTTATTTTCAACACTTTCCATTCCAGTTGTCCTTGCAGCGGCTGTAACTTCTCCCCAATTAATAAAATAGTTATCAAAATAATCTATTGGATATGTATTAAGGCTAATAACGTCTTCCCTCGTTGGAATTCTCTCAAGTTTCACAGATAAATCCTTAATGTATAACTGAAGTGTCTTTTTATCAACTTCATATTTCTGCTTTCTTAATCTTTGAACATAACTGTTTTTAGCTTTAGGAGTGGTATCATGTTTTCTAAATGGGTCAATACCATTTTCCAATTCAGCATGCCTATTCAATGATATTTTATAGTATTTCTCTGATAATTCAATACCAAAAAACCTTCTATTCAATTTGGCCGCGCATAGTGAAGTAGTCCCCGAACCATTAAAAGGATCCAATACAATGTCGCCTTCATTTGTAAAAAGCGAAATTAGGCGGTTCATAAATATTGGAGGTAATTGAGTGGGATGGTCAACTCGTCTACTATTATGCTTTAGCCTGTGAATATCCCACCAGAGATTTGTAATTAACTCTTTATCATTTATAGATTCTTTTCTTCGCTTATTGATACAACTTGCTCTACTGCAATAAAATTCTTTCATCGTTGCCAAGCTATCATGCTCAATTGCAGAATGGCTATTTCGTGTCAATCCGGGGATGTTATCTGCTTTACCTTTAGTAAAACAAACAATTGAATAGTGAGCCGGCATTATCATTCGGACAGGAAGACTTAACCCTTCCCACATGATCCAGTCTTGAAATTTGAGAATATTTTTTAAATGCTTAAAATGTCGTACTGCCCATTGTGGAATATTTAAAATCGCAACTGTTTTACCCGGTTTGACTACACGTGCTAACTCTGAAATCCATTTATCACACCAATTAAAATATTCGATAATATCTCTATCATCGTCCCAACATTCATATTTTTTGTTTACATTATATGGTGGATCTGCAAAACAAAAATCAATGCTATTTGATGGAATTTTTTTTAATCCTTCCAAACAATCTTGATTTATAATTAAAGAATTAGTATCACCTAAATACTCAAAATCATTTGTTTTAATATCTTTTTTTTCAACCGAAACATCAGGGCTAACAGGAGCGTGTTTTGCTGTTAGGTCGATAAATTTTAAGAATTTATAAGGTTTAACTGCAAATAAATCTTGCAATCTTTCTTTTAATAAGTCAATGTTTTTGCTATAGTCAATCACAATATCTCTCCAAACATCTGACATTAATGTTCCATATTCATTATATAAGTGCTTTTTCCCGCCATAATCTTTTGTCGTTTTTTCACAGTTTGGGCAAAAAGTATATCCAATTCTGGTTTTTGTATGCTGAAGTGTTTTTGAGTATCGTGTAATTATTATAAGTGCAGCGTGATGTTGATTTAAACTAAAATCTGTTTTTATAGGAGCCTTTAACTTCACACCAATCCATAATTTTAAATGCCCTAACGGTGTTAATTCAGATAAAAAGTGAGCAGCAAAGACAGGCGAAGTTAAAATTGCAACTGTTGAATTTTTACTTGAGTTTTCAATGAATGAGTTTAATTCCTTAGTAAGGTTTTTTAAGTCTGGAATATTTGATTCGGAA
>DJWN01000022.1 GCA_002440975.1 Bacteroidales bacterium UBA6229 | reverse complement strand
AGTAAAGATACTTAGATGAAGTAGGTAACCTGCGCAAACGGGTAGGTGTAATAGCCAATTGACAGCGAAGAGGTTGTTAGTTAATCTTGTGGCGCAGTTTCTGCTTTTTGGAATTGTACAAAACCAATGATTATAAACTAATTAAAAAAGACATGAAGAGAATACAGCAATTAATTGTATTATGCCTGGCAATGTGGACAATACCAGCCATAGCACAAGACAAAAGCAGCCTTATCGATTACGATTTCGGGGCTGATTTGATGAGTAAATACGTATGGCGCGGAACACAGTTTGGCGGCAGCTACCCGGTTATCCAGCCACATGCCGAGCTGAGTGTTGGCCCGGTGAAATTAGGCGCATGGGGAGCTTATATCATTGCAGGGCCAAACCCGTATCAGGAGTTCGATTTGTACCTGGCGGCGGATCTGATGGATGGACTGTTTACCCTTACCCTGACCGATTATTACTTCCCCGACACGAGCGATTACAAGTATTTCCAGTACAACAAAGACAAAACCGGGCATATTCTGGAAGGTACGGTAGCCTTTAACGGAAACGATAAAATTCCCTTTTCGTTGTTGGTGGCAGTAAACTTCTACGGTGCTGATGCCCAGAAAATTAATGACGATCCAACCAGTCCTGATTTTAACACAAAAAGTGGAATTCAATACTCCTCGTATGCAGAATTGGGATATGCTTTCAAGATCAAAGAAGTAGAACTGAATGCCTTTGCCGGCATGGCTTTCAACAATCCCAAGGCAGCGGATGCTTCCATAGGATACATCGGTGAAACAGGTTTTTATGGCACCGGCCTTGGCGTGGTTAATTTAGGACTCCAGGCTTCGAAGCAACTGCAAATAACCGAAAAATACGCACTTCCGCTCTCATGCGCTGTTATCACCAATCCCCAGGCCGAAAAAGTATTCTTGGTTTTTGGTTTATCATTTTAACAACAAATATTTTACAACATGTTTAATACAGGAACAACAACATTTATGATCATCAGCACCAGTCTGGTTATGCTGATGACTCCCGGACTTGCTTTCTTTTATGGAGGATTGGCCGGCCGCCGGAACATATTAGGCATTATGATGCAGACCTTCGTGTCGTTGGGCATCACCACCATCATGTGGATTGGGGTAGGATACTCCCTTTCGTTCAGTGGCGGCGAAGGTGGAATTATTGGCAATCTGGATCATGCCTTTTTGCGGGGAATTCCTTTCGACGCAGCTTTTGGCTCTCCTGACCAACAGTTTCCCGAATTTATTTTTATCGCTTACCAGATGATGTTCGCCATCATTACTCCTGCCCTTATCACAGGTGCTTTCGTAAACCGGGTCAGCTTTAAGAGTTACCTTATATTTCTTGTTTTATGGCAGCTTTTCGTTTACTACCCTTTTGTACATATGGTATGGGGCGGTGGACTTTTTGCCGAATGGGGGGTTCTCGATTTCGCCGGAGGTATTGTGGTGCATGCCACAGCCGGGTTCGCAGCTTTGGCTTCGGTAATTTATGTAGGAAAACGTCAGGATGTGCAGTCTCCACCCAACAGTATCCCGTTGGTAGCCATCGGCACGGGGTTACTTTGGTTTGGATGGTATGGTTTTAATGCAGGAAGTGAGCTGGCGGTTGATAAAATCACCACACTGGCCTTTTTAAATACCGACATTGCCGCTTCTTTTGCCGCCATAACCTGGCTCATTGTAGAGTGGTCGATTACCGGCAAACCAAAATTCATCGGTTTGCTCACAGGAGCCGTTGCCGGATTGGCTACCATTACACCTGCTGCCGGATTTGTGCCGGTTTGGGCAGCCATTGTTATCGGCATCGCATCCGGATTGGTCTGCTATTTCGCAGTACATTACAAAAACAAACTTGGCTGGGACGATGCCCTCGACGTTTGGGGCGTACACGGCATGGGTGGCGTTACAGGAACCATACTGCTTGGTGTATTTGCCAGTGAAGCCATCAATGGTCAATCAGGATTAGTTGAAGGAAACACCGCATTCTTTTTCAAAGAATTAATTGCTGTAGCCATTGCTTCGGCCTATGCCTTTTTGTTTACCTACCTTATGTTGGTGATCATCAACAAGATTGTGAAGGTAAAAGTATCGGAAGAAGAAGAAGCTCAGGGACTCGATTTCTCACTGCACGGAGAAAACGCCTACGATTCGGGAGCTTTATAACCTTAATGAATTTGTTTATCAAGAGGCGATTGGTTGTATTTTACAATCAATCGCCTTTTTTTTGCGGCTATACCGGATAAAGCTCCAGTGCTTTTTGGAGCGCTGAAGGATTAATTCCGTGCCGTATATTTTGTTGTTGGCAGATTTCGAGCAGGACATCCAAAGGCAGATTCCCTACCAAGTCTTTTCCTGTTTGAGGACAGCCCCCCAGGCCGTTTATCACCGTATCGAACCGACGGATTCCTGCCCTGTAAGCGGCTGTTACTTTTTCCTTGCGTTTAGCAGGCAACGAATGCAGGTGCAAACCAAATTCAGCTTCGGGAAACTCTTTCATGAGCAGACGAAATACTTTCTCAATAATCAGCGGGTCGGTGTCACCGAAAATGTCCGAAAAAGGAAACAGCGACAAGTCTTTATCCATCATACGTTCGACCCACTCGTAGAGGATATCCATGCTCCACGGATCGCCATAAGCACTGCCAAAGCCCATTGAAAAAAACACCACCAGTTCTTTGTTATGCTTAAGACACAGGTTTTGAAGTCCATCAATGGTTTGATCGGCCTGCTTCAGTGTGCTACGGATATTGCGTCGCAAAAAAGTAGGTGAGGTTGAAAACGGGAAAAATATTTGGTCGACCTGTTTAAACTCGCAAGCCATTTTTCCACCCTTTTCGGTAGCCGTCAGCACAGCGATTTCGGTATCCACATCCGACAAATCAAGTTGGTTTAGCACCGCTGCCGTATCTGCCATTTGGGGAATTAGTTTTGGCGACACGAAACTACCAACTTCCACAGTTTGAAATCCGCATCGCAGCAGTTGATTGATGTAGTTCACCTTCTTTTCAGTAGAAATAACCGCATCGAGCCCTTGAAATCCATCACGGGGCGTTTCGATAATTTTAATGAGATTATCCACAGTTAAAATATTGTTTGACCAGAGCCATCACCTGATCATCATCATCTTTGATGCGCGAGATAAGCCCTTCGTCGTTAAATTTAGTAAGTTTAGCAATTGTTTTATCGATAACACTATCGGGGAACACTCCGAATTTGATATAATGTTCGCGTTGGTTTTGCAGGTTGCGTGCCGACTCAACACAGGAGGCCGGCAGTTGGGCCAGTTGTTGTTGTCTCTGCTTGTTTTCTTCGTCAAAAATATTGATGTCTACATAAGTTTCGCGGGCTACTTTTAGCGGGTCGCTCATTTCAAAACCATGGCGGGCAGCCACAGTAAGTCCTGCCAGGAGCAGATACAGATCTGCTGATCCGTCGGGGCTGCGAAGTTCAACGGTTTGCTTGCCACTCATGTCGATAATATCGCCCTTTTCCTGCGGATTTACCTTGTGAATCATATTAGAAGGCACAGTCCAGCCGAGCGGAACCCTCACCAATACAGAGCGGTTTCTATCGCCCCAGCAGATGTTGGTAGGAGCTTCCTGATGCGGGACAAGTCGGAAATAGGAAGTTGGGTTCTGGTTTCCAAAAGCAGTGAGTGAAGGAGCTAATTCCATATAACCTGCGATGGCTGTTTTAGCGATCTGGCTTAATTGTCCTCCTTCGATCATCATATTTTTTCCCTCTTTCATCACACGGGTATGAATATGAAGGCCACTGCCAGCCTTGCCAACGGTAATCTTGGGTGCAAAGGTCACCATGACACCGTATTGCTCAGCCAGCGTTCGGATAATCCATTTGGCTTTCACCAACTGATCGGCTGAATCTTCGACATTGGTAGGCAGGAATTCAATTTCATTTTGTTCGTACACTTTGCCATTTTTGGTAAAATTACCTACTTCAGAATGGCCGTATTTTATCATCCCGCCTGATTCAGCAATAAGTTTCATGGCTTCGGTACGGAAATCGCCCCACCTTGAAAAAGGAGACGACTCATGATAACCTCTCTGGTCGTCGGCTTTAAACTGTCCGTCGTCGTCGCTGATGATGTAGTATTCCAACTCGCCCATGGTTTCGAACTCCATGCCTGTCTGTGCCTTAAAGCTGTCGTGTGCTTTTTTCAGGATGTTTTCAGGTGCACCGTCGAGGGGTTCGCCATTGCGGTCGTAATAAGAACACATGATATCCAGAGCAGGAATTTCGGAAAACGGATTACGAAAAGCTGTTTTGTAACGCGGAATGACATACAAGTCGCTCGATCCGGCTTCTACAAATGGCAACAAACTGGAACCATCCACACGCTCGCCGGCAGTGAGAATGGTGTTTAAATGTTCGAGACTACCGATTATAAAGTTGAGAATTTTCAACCTTCCATCCCATCCAACATACCTGAAGTTAATCATTTCTATGTCGTTATCTACGATATACCTGATCAAATCATCTTTGGTAAGCAGGTGTGCCGGTTTATTAAGGTACTGTAGTACCGGATTGGGATTCATGGTGATGTGATTACTCATAGTATTCTAAAATTTGGGTGACAAACTTAGTAAAGTTTAACCAACCCGAAAACATGATAAACCGAAATAAAATTGTTGATATGTTAATTTATACCGCTTATAAAAAGCCGATCAATGGTAATGTTTCGATAAAATAGCCTACAGTTAACCCATGGTTTATTTAGTTAAGGCATCGGCTTTTCTCTGCGCTTCGGTCTTTAATTTTTCTGATGAAATCTTCGCTGTGTTAATCAGGTTATCGGCTTGTTTACCGGCTTCTGAAATGAGGTTATTCCCTTGGTTTTCGGCCTCTTGCTCTAAGGCTGTGGCTGCCTTTTTGGCGGCCATCTCACCTAACACCCCATTCTTTTTTCCTTCGGCAACAAGCTGATTTCCTTGTTTTTTCGCCTCGGCTAACAGCCTTTCTTTGGCGGCAACTGCATTTTTTCTCAGTTCACGCGCCTGGTTTTCAGCTTCTGTCATCAGTTGTTTGGCCTGGCGATCGGCCTCTTCGATGATCTTTTTCGCCTCTGCACCCAGCGCTTCCTTTTGGTTTTCAATCTCATTATTTATAATTTCTTTGGTGGTATCCTTGCCCTTACCAGTCCCGGGCTTTGCCGACACCACAGGGTTATCGAGTGTGCCAGTAATAGACAATTCGAAAGGAATGGTTTCGGCAACGCTAAAATTGGCTCCCAGTTTGTTGGCCTCACCCACCAGGTTATCGAGCAATTTGTTCACATCCGTTCCCAATTCCTTACGTGGCACTTCCACTTGCATGGTATAGCCAATCTGGCTGTCGAGTGCTGTCCATCCGCTCAGGGTGCCTTTTATTCCCTTGTATTTCAGGTCGAAAGGATCAACAATCAGTTTACCATCCACAAACTTAAACTCAACCAGCACCTTTTCGAGCGTCAGGTTGCTGAACTCCTTGTAGTTAAGCAAACGGGCGGCTTCTTCCAGTGTGTTCAGGTTTTGTACCCTGACCTGATTTGAACTGATCCACCCTTTGCCATTGAGGGTTTGGTAAACGGGCAACAGATCGGGGTTAAGCCGGGTGTTGAAATCGAGTGATGCGTTGAATTTTCCGGTGGCTTTTCCAGCCAATGGCAGATATTGCCTGAAAAAAGCAAACTGTTGGTAGGCTGTAGGGATGTCGAGGTTGTTCAATTTTAATACCAACGAGGCTTCTGCATTGGGCAATTTGGGTGTGGCATAACTGCCATCGACCTGCATAGAACCTCCTGCCACCATCATCCTCAGGTTGTTCAAAATAACTTGTCCGTTTTTCAGCATCAGCTTACCACTCACGTTGGTCATGTCCAGGTTATCGTACATAAGTTGTTTCATATTGCATCCGAGCACAAAGTTGATGTTTGATGGAACTGTGGGTGCGGAATCAGATTCCACAGTGGCAGCTGGAGGATTTTCAACAGGTGTTGTGACGGTAGTGGTGTCGGTTTGGTCTGAACTATCCATCAAATCATCCATGTTAAAATAATTTGAGCTCACTGCAAGCGTTCCGTCGAGGGTTTCATTTTTCAGATACCAAGCCAGGTAATTGGTAAGCTTTCCATTGGCTTTCAGGTCGCTGCCGCCGGTTTTGAGATCAAACGAAACCAAATCGATGTAGCGCGGTGAGAAATTTAACTGAGCCATGGAAATGACCACCGGGTTTTTCAATTCAGGCGTGTTGTATTCCATATTTTGCAAAACAACCGAGCCCATCGCCAAAAATTCCTCGTATTTCTCCTGTTCGATGGCAGAGAGTTTTCCTTTTAAGTTAATGTCGGCCACAACAACACCTGAGAGGCGCTCAGCACTGTCGATGGGATAATAATTTTTAAGTGTGGCGAGGTCCATTCGGGCTTTTATCTCCGCTGCGATGTCGGGATCGGAAATTGGGGTTGAAAGCTTTAGGCGCACGTCGAGCGGATTTTTTCCCAGATCAAGATGAAATTGGCTGACATCAATCACGGTGTTGTCCAGTTCGCCACCCGGATTTTCGACAGCCGCCTTTATTTTGATGCCACTAATGGCTCCGGGCAAATCGGGATGTTTAGCCGTGGCATCGTTCACCTGTAGGTTTAGCGAAAACGCAGGATACTTTTCTTCGGCATAAACTCCTTTCACCATGCCGTTGAGTGAAAAGGTGCCGGTGGTTTCAAAGCCTTGTATTTCCTTTAAAAACACTTCAGGCACAAGCGACAACAAATCTTTGAAATGGGTGGATGGGGTCTTGTAGGTGAGCACCAGGTTTATCCCTTCGTTGAGCATGCTCACCGAGCCTTCGAAATTCAATTTCAGCTTGTTGACCATCAACTCGTTTTTACGAAAAGTATAGATGCTGTTGGCCAGATCGGCGTCGAGGTTTGCCTGGTAGTTCAGCGCCACGTGGTTCAGGTAATTCACCTGATCCATGTTCACCAGCAAGTCGGCAATGGCAGTTTGGGTGTAGAGCACAGTTCTGTCGGCTGTTAAATCGCCACTCAGGTTGTGGTTAAAGCCGGAGGCCTGCACGAGCAAATTCATGGTTTCATCGCGGTAAGTCAGGTTTCCGTTTACAATACTGAACTGCCGCAAGGCAATTTTCAACCCCTCAGATTGGTCGGCAGGCGCTGTCACCTCCACATCTGTTGGCGCACTACTTTCGGCCACGATATCATAGTTGGCGCGACCATCAGGCAAAACATGCACGTTAAAGCGGGGCGCATTCAAATTTATTTTTTTTACCACATAATCACCTTTCAGCACGTCGATCAGGCTAAAGACCACTTTGATTTCGGGTATTAAAACCAGTGTATCGTTCTGAAAAGCAGGTTCTTTTCCAACGATACTGAAATTAGTTACGGTGAGTCGGAAATCAGGAAAGCTACGTATCAGACCAAAATCCATTTCAGCGAAATCTATCCGGGCATTCAGTTGGTTGTTAATTTCTGTTTTAGCCAGTTCAATAATTTTCCCTTTAAAAACATAGGGCAGAATAAAGGCAGCCAGAACCAGAACGGTAAAGATTACGGCCAGTATTTTAAAAAAAGTTTTCATAGCGGTGGAAGTAAATTTTCCACAAAGTTAGTTACATTTCCGATTAAAGCGAGGATAGTTTGTTAAGGAAAGATAAAAACATGCGGGAATTACAAAATAGAAAATCAAGTTGGTTGGGTAAAATGAATTGGCGCTTATACCGATCTTGCAGTAACTACTGCTCCAAATTTCGGTAAATACAGATTAGTTTGAGGTTTTATAAGTACGATCTTGAGATGACTGAAAAAGCGAATGTTAGAGAAAACAGTAGCCAGATGACAGAAAATCGATATTGCATTACAGGAAAAAATACTGACAGGTAAGGTATTCACAAAAAAAAATTATATTTGAATATTAAAAACATCGCAATGAACTATGCTCGATATATAAAGCGCCATTATCGGTTTCTCATTCTGATCATAGTTTACCTATTTATGGAAACCACTTCCATAGCCAATACCAGCGACAGTTTGGTTGCGTTGCTACCTGGCAGCAGCGGAGGCGAAAGGATCGAATTACTTAATCTGCTGGCCAACGACTTAGTTGAAGAAAATCCATCAGAGGCACTTCATTATGCCGAACAGGCTCTTTCGTATGCTCACGAATCGGGATACAGAAGTCAGGAGGCTATTGCACTGAAAAATCTCGCAGATGCACACTATTATTTAGAAGACTTTTACCAGGCCATTGATTATTACACAAAATCTTCGGAAGTTATCCTTGAAATCAGTGGAGAGGAGAACTCTGAATATATCCTGCGCATGGGAGATATTGGCTATTGTTACAATATGATGGATCAAAGTGTTAAGGCCTACCACTATTTTATGAAGGAACTGAACCTAGCCGCCAAAACAGGCTTTATGGATGAACTGGCATCAGCTCACAACAACTTAGGTTTTATTTACACTGAATGGGGTGATTACAGCGAAGCAGCTGAGCAGTTTAAAAGTGCTCTGGAAATAGATAAAGCGGCTGGTATAACAACATATTTATCAACAGCATACAATAACCTGGGGAAAGTTTATGAGTTATGGGGAAAATACGACGAAGCCATTTCATGGTACACTGAAGCTTTGCGTATAGATGAGGAAAGGGGCAATACAGCGGGTATTGCCGTGCGATTAAGTAACATCGGCTCCATTTACCTGTCGTGGAAAAAACCCCACGATGCTCTTGCCTACTTTGAAAGAGCTCTCGAGTTGGAAAGACAGCTTGGGGATGGAGCAAAAACCGGTCGCCGACTTGCCTATATTGGAGTTACCTGGTTAGCGCTTAAAAATCATGATCTGGCCATTTCCTATTTTCGGCAGGCACTACCCTTTTTTCAATCAAGGGGACTTGATCATGACCTGGCACGCCTTTACAACAGCATGGGTAAATACTATTTGTCGACAGGGGATTACACAGAAGCATTGAACCACTTCCAACAAAGCCAGGAACTGGCCTTATTACATGGGCTTAAGCCATTAATAATGAGTAACTACAAGGAAATGTCAGTAGTTTTCGAAAAAGCCAAACAATTTGATAAGGCTTTGTTGGCTTATATGAACTATACCGGCATGAAAGATTCGGTTTTTACTACTGAGAGCGACAAGAAGCTAGCAGAATACAGGGCTCGTTTTGAAAATGAGCAAATACAACACGAAATCGATCTGCTAAAAAAAGACGCCCACCTCAAAAGAAAAAACACTGAACTCCTCTGGGTTCTTTTCGGACTGCTGGTTATATCCCTGATCTCTGCATTGATTATTTACCGTTTTAGGGCTGCTAACTTGAAGCAACAAAAAATGATTGCAGAACAACAGGCAAAAAACCTGACCAAAGATCTTGAACTAAAGAACAATGAACTGGCTTATCATGCCATGTGTATCGTGCAAAATAACGAAGCAATAAGCCGTATGACTGAGTCTGTAAGAGAAATGCTTCAGACGGATCAGCCACCTGAGAAACTGGGATCTATTCTTGATCACCTTAAAACCATGAAAAATGACAAGGCATGGCAGGAATTCGAAGTCAGGTTTACACAGGTGCATAGTGAATTCTACGACAGATTACAGGCCGCTTTTCCTGAACTTACACCCAATGAAAAAAAACTTTGTGCTTTCCTGCGGTTAAATATGACTACAAAGGACATAGCTGCTATCACCCATCAAACCCCGCATAGCATTAATGTAGCCCGAACACGACTACGAAAAAAACTGAATCTGGCCAACCAGGATGACAACCTGGTTAACTTCCTGATGAATTTTTAACATCCTGTTGTCGAGACATATAGCATCTTTGTATTAATGATGTGACCTCTCATTAGGGGCTCGTATGCTTTTTGTTCGCCCTGTTTCCTTGCGCAAAGCACTTCCACACCCGCATATTTGCAAAAAGATAAAAATTGCAATTAGCGCTATGTCACTTAACAAGGAACAAATATCTGAACAAATCCGGCATATGCTGATGCAAACGTCTGCTGAAAATGCAGCATTACGCAAACTACTCGCTTCCTTACAGCCATCGGAAAAGAAAAAGAACCAAATAAAAACCGGCAAAGATTATCCAACTAACCAAATTGTAAAAAAATGAAAAGAGCATTAAAACTTACGGCAATCATGACTATTTCTATCGTCTTTAACACCTTTGCGGAAATCAAGGATTTTAGTGGAGACATTAATGTAGGGAACGGCCAAACTTACACCTCACTCACTCAGGATAATGATGCCGGGTTGTTCAAAGCGCTGAA
>DJWN01000070.1 GCA_002440975.1 Bacteroidales bacterium UBA6229 | reverse complement strand
AATTTAATATGCAGTTAACTACTGATCTCTATAATTTTATTTCACTGGTAAGTTCGATTTTTCGTTTGCATAACTATTGCATTTCTTGTTGGTTATACTTACATTAGCTGACTATTTTAGTCTTTGATAAGATTAGATGTTAGTAAAATAGAGGTATTAATTTAAATGTGAAGAACTTACATGAAATCCCCCCCCATTTTAATGTATGGCTATTCGAGGATTAAGGTAATGGAATGCAGTTTCTACTGTGTTTTTTTGTGTGCAGGAGATGAATTATAAATTGTTGATTTGTATTTATCAGGCTTTAATCCTCAAGAGCTTTTCTGATGGCCTTTTAATATTTGTAAATTGGATGTTATGACTCAAAATCTAAGGATACTTTTTGCTGAAGATGTTGCCATGGATTATCAATTGGCACTCGAAATAATTGAAAAGGAAAACATTATTTCTGATGCTTTATTGGTTGATAATGCTGCTGATTTTGCTAAGGCACTCGAAGAATTTAAACCGGATGTGGTGATTTCTGACTATTGGATGTCCGGGTTAGATGGTTTGGAAGCCTTGAAAATTGCACGCCAGTATGATTTTCATATGCCTTTTATCATAATCACCGGATCGCAGAACGAAGAAGTGGCTGTGAATTGTATGCGCCAGGGAGCTGATGATTATGTGATCAAAGAAAATATGAAAAGGCTGCCTTTCGCCGTGATGGAAGCCTGCCGGCACCGGCAGCTTTTACGCGAGAATAATGTCTATCTCAATCAGTTGGAGGCCAAGGAAAAGCTGTTTCAGATGATCACCGAAAACAGTGCTGATATTTTGTTTATCCTGGATATGCATCTTAATTATGTCTTCATCAGTCCTGCTGTTGAAAAAATGAATGGCTATACGATTGAAGAAACCCTGAAACAACACCTCAATGACGTGCTCACTCCGGAAAGCAGGCAATTGGTCAAAGAGATTTTTGAAGAAGAATACAGCAAAGAACTCAGGGGCGAAAACCCGCCTGATTATACCCGCACCCTGATAATAAATGAAATACATCGCAGCGGTAAGAAAATCTGGGTGGAGGCTTCTGTGAAATTTGTACACGATAAGGATGGCAAGCCAGTGGGTGTGATGGGTGTATCTCGTGATATCACTGCAAAAAAAAAGGTTGATCAAAAGCTGAAAGAAAGCGAAACACTGCTTAATTTTTCACAGCAAATTGCCAAGATGGGTAGCTGGGAGATAGATTTGAAGACCAAAAAGATCATCTGGTCCGAAAATAATTTCCGCTTGATGGGGTTGGAACCTTTTAGCGTGGAACCAGATTGGGATTATTTTGCCGGCTGTGTGCATCCCGATGACCTGAATCGGGTAAAAAATACCCTGGAAACACTTTCGACCGAAAGCAAACCCATCTCATATAATTACAGAATTATCCATCCCGACGGTCAGGTACGCTGGCTGCAAAACGAAGTAGTCCCGGTTTTTGAAAAAGATGTATTAACTCACCTCAAGGGAATCAACCTCGACATTACGGATCGCAAACAAGCCGATCAGCTTTTGTTTGATACCGGCGAGCGGCTTGGCCTGGTGCTGGAAGCATCTAATCAGGGCTTGTATGACCATTTTCTGCTAACCGATGAAATTGTTGTTAGTGATCAGTATGCCAGGCTGATAGGATACGATCCCAAAGATTTTAAAGAATCCACCGATTTCTGGATCAGCCGAATGCATCCCCATGACAGAGAGAAAGTACTTAAGGAATACAACGATTACATTAGCGGGAATATTTCGGAATACCGTGCTGAGTTTCGGCAAAAGACAAAATCAGGTAACTGGAAGTGGACCCTCTCGATAGGAAGAATAGTTGAAAGTGACGAAAAGGGCAAAGCAGTCAGGATGCTGGGAACGCATATCGACATTGATCGTCCCAAGCGGAATGAACTGCAGGTGGAAGAAGATAATAAATATCTCGAGAATCTGATCAATAGTGTGCAGGCACCGATTGTTGAATGGAACGAAACTCTTACCGTGACACGTTTTAATAAGGCTGCCGAAATCCTTACGGGATACAAAGAATCAGAGGTTTTAGGACAACCAATCCAGGCGTTTTTTAAAATTGCAGCTGCTCCCAATCTGGATAAAATTATTGAAGGTGTGCTGGATAAGGGCCTGTCACTTGTTGACGCAGAAGTTGCAATCAGAAGAAAGAACGGAACAATCAGAAAGGTGATCTGGAGTACAACTAATCTTATTGATAATCACGCCTCCCGACATAAGACAACAATCGCTATTGGTTACGATATCACCGAGCTTGATGAGGCCAAAGAAAATCTCAGGCAATCGGAAGAGCGTTTCAGGCAGATTTTCGAGAATGCTCCTATTGGTATGTGCAGTTTTGATAAACAGCTGATTCTAACGAGCTCTAATCCGGGTTTTGCTGAAATCATTGGAACCCCAATTGAAGAATTGATTGGCTTCGATATGAAAAAACTGCCTGATCCTAATATGAAAAAGGCACTTGAAGATGTTTCAGATGGAAAGCTTTCAGGATTCACAGGACCTTACGTTTCATACACCTCCGGAAAAAAAATCGAGATCAAAAGCTTGTTTACACCCTTTTTTGATGCAAACGATAATTTTAGTGGCGGGGTAGGGATTTTTGAAGATATTTCGGAACAGATGGCAGCAAACAGAAGCCTGAAAGAATCAGAAGAGCGTTTTAGCAAGATGTTCTATTCCAGTCCGGTAGCTAAGATGTTGGTTGCCCTGGATGATTTTACAATCATCGATGTTAATGATTCCTGGTGCAGATTTACGGGATTCACCCACGAAATGGCATTGGGCAAACGAATTAATGAGCTTAAGTTTATCAATGAATCGGTGTTTAAAGAGATCATTGCCGAACAAGCAAAGTTGGGCATCAATTATCAATCAGAACTAAACTTCATCGACAGAACAGGAAATGAAAAAACCGGTCTTCTTTCGGCCGAATCCTATAGCATGGCCGGAAAAGCGTTTCTGATCGTAGCCATTTTGGACATTACCGAGCGTAAGTCATTTGAACTGGAGTTGATGAAACTTACCCGGGCCGTTGAGCAATCACCGGTTTCCA
>DJWN01000081.1 GCA_002440975.1 Bacteroidales bacterium UBA6229 | reverse complement strand
GAAAATAAATTCAACAGCGTAATCAGGTTGGGGATGAATTTTATGAGTTTCATAGGGCTTCTGTTGCGGTTTTCGTCATACAAATGTACACGATTTTTTCTTGCTTCCGCCCATGCGAAAAACAGTTGCCAGGCAATCAGTCATCCAAAATTCGGATTGAGTTTTTCTTTAGTGAACTTACCAGCCTGTTCAATGTCTGATGTTGGTCAAGGGCAGGAAAAGTTTGTGATTGTTGGCTCAGTTTTTATCCTATAATTCAAGAGATATGCCAGAAAGAAGAATTGAACACCAGGTATATCCTCCTGGCCACTAATACTTTGTATGTGATGGATCCAATTTTAATTTCTTCTCTTTTTTATATGCTTGATTAATGTTATATGGTATAATTCATATGAGGACGGTCAATCGTTGGAATAATGCAGTCAGGTACTTACGGTATATCGGAAAACAGCGTATGAATATATGATTAATAACAATCTTTGCTCTTTTGTTGGTTATTGATTCAGCAAGTTTTAGAAACTTTTTTGGATATTTTTTCATGCGAAGTCAAACAATGAAGGTTGTTTAAGTGAAGCTGATTCTATCCGTTTATTAATAGACGAAATTGAAGCTAAATTATCAGAAATATAAACAGCCTCATATGTTCTTTCGTTCCTGCTATGCAGTGTTGCAATTGAAGAACGACCCGCATCTATTTCAATTTTATGTAAATTCAATTCCTTCGGTAGTTCCTCTCCGTATATTTTATTGTCAGTGCGACCATCATAACTTAAAATGAAAGGAATATTTCGCTTATTTAATTTAAAAAGTGAGATTATAAAATTTTCATGATTAAGATCTTCCATATATCTAAATCCACCATTTTTTGCTGTCCCTTGATAAGGAGGGTCCATATATACTAAATCAGCTTCAGTTGCCATATCCAATATAGCCTCATAATCAACAGAATAGAATGTTGCTTTATCCTTTAGAAGATTTGACACATGTAAGATGTCATTTCTCATATTTTCAGGTAAACGCCCTTTTCTTCTTTTATCAGGACTTTGATTAAAATTGCCTTCTGCATTATATCTTACGGCAGCTTTCACGCATTTCGCCAGCAAAAACAATAAATATTTTGGCTCCTTTGTTTGATTAAATTTGTCTCGTATTTGATAATAAAATTCTTCTTCATTGCCAAGTTGCTTATTCCAAATATGATGATAATCCCGAATGATTGTTTGGGGCTCATTTACAATTTTTTCCCACAGCTGTATTAAAGGTTCATTGATGTCGTTTACAATAAACTTTTCTGCCTTGAAATAATAAGCTGAGGCAATCGTAATTGCAGCCGAACCAGCAAAAGGCTCAATTAATCTATCAATCTTTTGTGGGAAAAATCGTAAGATGTCAGCCGCAAGGTTTCTTTTGCTGCCCTGATATGGTATCGGATGTGGAATTTTCATTCAAGCCTGTTTTTACAAAATTAATCATTTTCATTCAACATGTTTAAGCAATAACAGTTGGTCTTTTCAATTAAGTGCAACTTTCTATTCTAAATCATTCACACAGCTTACCATTTATTCAACTAATTCACTTGACTGGAATTTTCCGCAAAAATGATGGGTATAAAAACTTATTTTTATTGGTAGAAGTACTGATTTTGAATGAATAACAAAAGAATTAAATAAAATGAAGCAGTTTTTTGATAGTTTTGCCACTTAAAAACCATATATCATGAATAGAAAATTTTACTTATTGCTTGGATTCTTTGCATTTTTTGTGCTCAGTGCCGAAGCACAGTTTGAAGTATCGGCCGAGCTTCGTCCGCGATTTGAAATGAACAATGGCTATGCAGCTGTTCCAACAGATCAAACCGAGCCAACCTATTTCGTGTCGCAACGCAGCAGAATCAACCTGGGCTTGAACAAGGAGAATTATCGGCTGTACTTTAGTTTGCAGGATGTTCGCACCTGGGGAAATGACAATATAGCCAGTGGAACAGGAGTTTTTATGAATACCGGATCCACCGGATTACATCAGGTGTGGGCCGAATTTGATGTGTTTAAAAATTCGCGTATTCGTGTTGGACGCCAGGAATTTAAATATGATGACCAGCGTTTGCTTGCCTGGAGAAATTGGAGCCAATACGGACAAACCTATGATGCCTTTTTGTACTCCTACAAAAGAGAAGGCTGGCAGTTTGATGTGGCGTTGTCTTACAATAACGATGGAACAGGTGCTTTTGGTGTGAATGACTTTAATGTTGATCCCATCAACAGGCGTTTACGTACTTTGAATTTTATCTACCTCAAGAATCAGATCACGGATGAATTCAGCCTGTCAATGCTCAACCTGCTGACTGGTTACCAAAAAGATAAAACATCATCAACAACCTATTTAATGGCAACACAAGGTTTTTTTGGTGAATATAAAAAGAATGCCTTCACCGGAAAATTTAATGCGTATTACCAATACGGAAAAAGCCAGACAGGCATGGATGTATCGGCTTATATGCTTACTGCCGAGCTGGATTATAAGGCCCGGAAACTTAGTGTCGGAGCCGGAATTGATGTTTTGAGCGGCCA
Organism: Bacteroidales bacterium UBA6229; assembly: GCA_002440975.1. Taxonomy (GTDB): domain Bacteria; phylum Bacteroidota; class Bacteroidia; order Bacteroidales; family F082; genus UBA5536. The sequence goes on along the minus strand of DJWN01000081.1, from coordinate 1,603 downwards.
GGATGCAAGTAAAACAGATGCTGACTATCAACAAAAATACCATGCATTCGATGTATTTTATGGTGTGCGTTATGCCCGTTATGGCAATATGAATCATTACCTGACTCCGGCAAGCACACTCCATGGCGGTTTGGTGGATATTTATCCCAAACTGGCTTATCATTTCAATCCAAAAAGTACGTTTAGCTTACAATATCATTTTTTCTCTTTGGCTACGAAAGTAGCTGATCCACTGGCCAATAACGCTTGGCTCAAAGGTTCTCTCGGAGGGGAATTAGATATGATTTACGCCCATAAATTTGCAAAAGAAATTGCGTTAAGTGCTGGAATTAGTGTGTATAATACAAACGATACCTTTGCCAGAATAAAGGATGTTTCTCCAACCGAGATTGAAACTCCGGTTTGGGGCTGGGTAATGCTGACCTTTAAACCCAGCTTGTTTGTGTCGTCCAAATAATAGGAACTGATGTATCTTTGCCGGCATTATGAAAGCCGTTAAAGAGATTTCCATTACGCATTTTAATTACGATCTTCCGGAGCATCGCATTGCCCGCTATCCTTTGGCACAACGCGATGCTTCGAAGCTTTTGGTGCTTAAAGAAAACCAATTGTTGCAAACGGGTTTCACCCAAATTGGTGATCATCTGCCTGCAAATGCCTTACTTGTGCTCAACGAAACCAAAGTAGTTCAGGCACGATTGCGATTTCATACCGAAAGTGGGGCAGCAGTTGAGCTTTTTGTGCTGGAACCGGCTGATCCCGGAGTAGATTTTCAAGTGGCTTATGCGCAAGCTTCGCCGGTTAGCTGGAATTGTCTGGTCGGTAATTCCAAACGCTGGAAGCAGGGTTTGCTCGTTCAAAGCATTGAGATCAAAGGCCAATCCATTGATTTGAAAGCAGAGCGAATAGAAAAGAAAGACGGCTTTTCTGTTATTCAGTTTTCCTGGTCACAACCTCTGCTTTCCTTTGCTGAGTTGCTTGACGCGGCTGGCGAAACTCCTTTGCCACCTTATTTAAACAGAAAAGCCGAACCGGAAGACAAAACCCGATATCAAACTGTTTTTGCCCGCCTGGAAGGTTCAGTGGCAGCTCCCACAGCAAGTTTACATTTTACAGATTCTCTTTTGAAACAGTTACAACTGCAAGGAATTACACTTGAGAAACTCATCCTGCATGTGGGTGCCGGAACCTTTAAACCGGTAAGTGCCGCGCAAATTGGTGATCACAGCATGCATGACGAGCAAATTCAGGTGAGCCGCCATTTATTACAAAATCTCCACGACAGAAATAAAAGGCCTGTGATTCCGGTTGGCACAACGGCCATGCGAACCCTCGAAAGCCTTTATTGGTTTGGTCTCATGCTTTATGAAGAGGGGCTGGCAAAACGTGATTTTCACCTTAATCAGTGGTTTCCCTATCAGGATCATCGGGAACTGCCTTCGGTTGAAACAAGTCTTGGCAGGTTAATAGCTTACCTCGACCATCACAATTTGGAAAGCTTCAAAGCCACAACAGCCTTGATGATTGCTCCCGGTTACGAGATGAAAATTGTTGATGGACTGATTACCAATTTTCATCAACCTAAAAGCACTTTGCTTTTGCT
>DJWN01000050.1 GCA_002440975.1 Bacteroidales bacterium UBA6229 | reverse complement strand
TAGTTTTTCTTGGGTGTTTCTTCAATAGAGCTGTCCAGTGAAATAATATGATCTCTGATTGCATTAAACAATTCCAGGATGCTGGCATCAAGATTCTCAAAGTGCTGATTCAGAGTATAAGTTGCTGTTTTTCTTGTTTGAGCAGCCTTTTTTTTAGCTTTTACCATAACAGGATTTTTCCCGGAGTAATCTTCCGTTTCATAATGATTGGAATTAAGCTACTAACACCAATCAGCATAGTTACAGTATATGCGCAGGTTCTCATGCACAAAAAAAAAGCCGCCCAATTTGCAGGCAGCTTCTTTGTTTGTTTGGGGAAATTTATTGAAAGTTTCTTCCGTTGAATCCTCTCCCTTTTCCACAACCTCTGCCCTGTCCGTTTCGCTGAGCGCAACCGAATCCCTGACCATTGCCTCTTTTCATGCTGTCGAACTGCACTTTCTGGTCTTCTGTCAAAAGGTTACGAACACTTTGAATATGTTGTTCCCGTGCCTTCTGCATATTTGTCCTGATTACACTCATCTCGTCAATCGTTTTGTTGATAGCGTTCATGTCGGCATTGTCAGCAGTGCGTAATGTTTGTAAACGAGCCCGTTTTTCGCCCATTTGGTTGCGAAAATCCTGCATGGCTTTCATTTGTGTCGTGTGCATCGTCTCAAGTTTAGCTTGTTGATCGTCGGTAAGGTCAGGGAAATTCATGCAATAATTACCCGGCCCGAATCCGTTTCCATTTCCCCTTTGGGCATAAACACTGGCGTTTACGCTGAGAAGCATGGCTAAAATGAACATTCCGATTGTTACGATTCTTAAATTTTTCATGGTATTAATTTTAATTATTAGGATTTATTCTGTTGGGCATTTTCATTCCTGCCCGTTCATCATTCATCATTTTTAAAAAAATAAAGTGTAGCTTTTTCTGTTGCTGCGGTTCACAAACTGACTTCAATTGCAGGTAATACTCAAAAGTCAGGACTTTGAGCTGTGCGTGCAATTCGCCAATTTCATCAGCAAGTTGCCCAAGATGAACGGTATCAGGGTTTTCTCTGGCGAGTTCATCAAAAAGCGCACTTCTGTTTTCCTGCATCCTGATCGTGATGCCGTTGGCATTGCTGTGAAAATCATGTCTGAAATCCCTGAATTGCCTGTGCTGCTTTGGTGTCAGGTTCATTTCATCTCTGAAAAACCTGCCCATATGCCCATCCGGAATCCTGAGTTCCATGCCGGGGATATCAGGTAAATTTCTCTCATGAAAATACACATGATAAAATATTGTCGCGATGGTGGAAATATTGGTAGCCAGCAAGATGACAATAAGCCAGATCAAGAGGGATCTATTTGTTTTTGTAGCCATTTTTATTGGTCGTTTAAGAGTTGTACTTCAAGCTTTTCCATTTCCATATCGTTAATGAAAAACTCGGTGGTAAGTGCTGTCGTGAGTTGTTCCTGTTGTTTGGCATCGTAAAAATTACCCAGCCTGTTGCCTCCATAAAGCCCGATCAGCAAGCCAAGCGTGAGCAGAATTGGACGTAAAATTCTCTGGTATGACGGTAGTCCGGCATTTTTGCTCACACCTTGTCCAATATTATCCAATTTTTCCCTGATGCGGGTATATAAAAAAGGATTGGGTTGCACTAGTTCACGATTATCGGCAAGGCTTAAAGTGGAGTCCAGTTGCTGGTAAAGCTGTGCGCATTGACTGCATGATGACAGGTGTTCCAAAAATTGGTCGTACTCCGGCTTTTTCATTTTTTCCGTGCTGCAAAAGATCATACTATTTCTGGCATCTCTGCAATTCATGTTTAACTGTTTTAGGTATTTTGACACTGATTTTTTTAAAAACTTTTGGTTCAAGCTAATTTTTTCCGGTAATGACTCAGTATTTTTTTTGTGACATTCCTTTTTGCCCGATGGATCAGCCCCTCAACTGAAGCGAGCGAAAGCTCCATGACATCGGTGATTTCGGCATAAGAAAGTTTTTCAAATTTGCTTAGGGTAAAAGCCACCCGCTGGTTTTTCGGCAAGGAGGCCACAGCAAGATTCAAAAGCACTATTTTTTCTTCCTCATCGGCTAAATCACCGGCATCTTCAAGGCCGGGATCGGCAAGCTGCAGCTTATGTTTTGGTTCGCCGCCAAAAAAAACTTCGATGCTACTGATGATCTTCCGTTTTTTGTTGTCGCGTATAAAATTGAGTGATTTGTTGACAGCGATACGGTACAGCCATGTAGATAATTTCGACTCCTTTTTAAACTTGTGTAACGACAGAAAAGCTTCGATAAATACTTCCTGGGTAATATCTTCTGCGTCCGTTCGATTATGCAGAAAACTGTTACAGGTATTCAATACCAGCGGCTGGAAACGGTTAACCAGTTCCTCAAAATATTTTTCCTGCTTGCTAAGAATACCTTCAATAAGTTGTGTTTCTGTCATTCACCGATGCCTGTCAAATTTGAACAAAGTAACTTTGTTATATTGAAAATAACCATCTAATATAGGTATTTATACCTGCATCAAGTCAATCTATAAATGCTTTCAGAAAATTGACCACTATTTTCATAAACAACTTTCTTAAGACACAAAAATTACAAAGAACTTGCGGGGCTGGCAATAGGCTGTTGCCAATTTGGCTGCAGGCACTTGCTGATTTATCATAAATCCTTGCTACTATATGCAATTAGGCAGATGTCACAGGTTGACGAACAAGGGTGGATTAGCTACTCCCTGACAAGCAAAACAGGCTGGTGTCCATCGCTTCGAAGCAAATACATTCCCGGAGCAAGCCGGCTGATATCAAGCTGTTTGGCATATTGCTGCACCAGCAGCAACTGGCCTTGCAGGCTATACAGCTGAATATTGAGCATATTGGGAAAATACAGATGGCTGCCGTTAGCAGGATTTGGGAAAACGCCAAAGGATGCCCTGCTCTGCCATTCAAATGTAGTGCTAAACTCATTGGATTCGCCAGGTGTGGCAGCTGTAAAATATATCCATTCGGGTCTTCCGTCGGGCAGGCGGCCATAGCTCACATCGGTATCCTGTTCACCAAAAGTGAGCGTATCCACCGGAGCACCAATCCTGTTGAAGATTCCGATGGCTTCTCCGCCTTTGCTGAGTTTGAAGTTGGTATGGTTTTCGCCCGAAGACTCCTCATCCTCAGCCCAAAACAGTATAAATGCCCCCGGCTCCAGATAAAACTCAGGCATCTGCCATTTGTCGGGATTATCAAGCTTGTCGGTTAGGTAGTAATCTGCCAAAAAAACAGCTTCAGTATCGCCGTTATACAGCTCGAGCCAGTTGCTGTAATTGCCAAATTCATCTGCATTAAAGTTGTCGTTATCTGCCATAAATTCGTTTACAGTAAGTTATCAACCTTTTGCCTATTTCGAAACCAACGAAGGCCTTGGCTTTAAAACCCCTGAAGGCCAATTTGTATGGAATAAGAAACTGGACATCTATTATCAAAAGAACCTTCCTCCTGAAAAAGAAGAACAAATCATCAATCAGGGCAAAGCCTATTTGCAGGTTTGGTTTGAGGAGTTTTTAGGGTATTAGGCTGTATAATTACACAGAAATAATTGATTGGAAATATCTCAAATTCTGATCGTTTTTAATGACTAAATTTATCCACCAATATTTTTGT
>DJWN01000091.1 GCA_002440975.1 Bacteroidales bacterium UBA6229 | reverse complement strand
CCGGGAGAAATCCGGTTTTTTGGGGATTTGGTTGAAAATGTTTTGGATAGTTGAGAAAAGTGGTAAGTTTGTGAGGATATCTACTAGTTAGGCGGCATGCTATGAGGACAGTGCTCACAGGGAAAATTTAGTAAATATAAAAATGATAACTAAAACAAACGGACTTTGCAGACGACTAATAAATCACTTTATATTTTTTGCATTAGCAATTATTATTTTTTCTTGTAACACTAACCTTGACAACAAAACCAATCAAGGGACAGCAGACAGTTTACAAGCAAACACTACAACTAATGTTAAAAATGCCTTAACGGACATCAATTTGGTTGACACAATCAGAAATTTAATGACCGTAAGTTTATCAAAAGACACTTTTGAATATGAAGCATTTTATAATGAAAACAGTCCATATTTACTACTTTACTTTAAGACAGGTAACATATTCACTTCCAAAAACAAACACGCATTAACCTTGTATAGCATCAACGACACAACAGTTAAGTGTGAATTGAATTATTTGACTGATGGCAAATGGACTAATGCCGGAAGCAATATTTTTATGCATATTGATGGTTTTAGTCCTGCTTATTTTAATATTCATTTTGACGACTACAACTTTGACGGGAATAGAGATTTGAATATTATCTTCTATAATTCCATGGGTGTTGTTTACTCTTACGGCTACATACTGACATTTAATGAGTCAAGTAATTCATTGACTTTGCATCCTGAGACAATAGAAATTCCGAGTTTAGAGATAGACAGAAAAGGTAAAATAATAACCTCGACATATTATTCTAACCCTAACCAGACATCTGAAGAATATAAAATTGTAAGTAGCTTCCGTTGGACTAATAACACGTTGAAATTAATCTCGGAGAAAAAATACAAACTCAAATAAGGATGCCATGAAGAACGACTTTAATTTACAGACCAAAACAGAAGCACGACCGCATAACAGCAGCTACCCAAAAGGCGGGGTTTCGTATTCCAAAGACAGTTTTGTGGTTAATCAAGCATTAGTTTTTCAAATCAAGTTTTGTGGTAAAAGTCCCGCCCTTCGGGTAGCTGCAAAACGTTATGAGAAATAATACAAAGACAAAGAATCAAACATGAACAAGATTAAATTTTATCTTCAGCGAATCTATCGTTTAACTCTTAGCTTCGAAAAACAAGAAGAATTAGTGTGGAAAGAATTAAAAAAACTTCATACCAATACTGATTGGAAACACGGAATCTATGAAAAGGAGAAATATATTGAGACAATATTTGAACTCGGTAAAGAACAAGTAGGTGCTTTCTATTACATGATTTATGACGGATGCTTCCATTGTAGGGTTATAATTTTAGAGGATTACCCTACAGAGTTAACAACTGATTTATTCGTTCTTGCAGCACATTTCAATAATTTGTTGAATAATGGGGTTGTTATAGTCAATGTAAATAGTCGTTATGTAGAGTATCATCTAAAGAGAGACTTATTAATACCGCTTTTATATAGTGGCGAAATATATGGTCAATTAGCAAGACATTATAGTACTTCTAAAGATATTTACTCTGCTTTCCAAAGACTTGTAATTGATCAAGAAGCCCCAGCTATAATAATTGCTGACCTATTAAAAGAAAATGAAACTAAAGATGATGAGACAAAATAATACTTCTCATTACAGCACCTACCCAAATGTAACGGTTCATTGGTTAATTCAAGCTTTGTGCTTCTATCAAAGTTCGTGCCAAAATGAAAGTGAAGTACTTTTAAATCCGCTACTTCTATACACGCAAACCGTTATAAGCAATAAGAACAAAAAGAAAGGAGGTAAAATGAAAAAAGAATGAAATTGTAAAACTCCAGCAATTTAAAAACAGATGGAGAATTTATTAACGCTTTAATATCAATTGAAACCAATTAAATAGAGTATTAACTAAAATTTCAAAAAAATGAAACGGAAACATTTATTTACTTATTTCGGTTTGGCAACACTAATTACAACAAGTTTTATTCTTATTTCCTGTCAAAAAGAACAAACAGGTATTGATAAACAAGAAACCCAGACCGAGAAGTCATTAAAAGACACGCAATTAGAAAAACGGATAGTCGCATTTATAGACAAAATAGATCTAATCCGTGAAAACCCAACTTTAAAGTCAAGTACTGAGCCAATGGATGTTGACAGTGCAGTATGGTATATTGAAGCAACATCAAACTTTACTTTTGGAGATGCTAGTTTTAAAACAGAGGAATTCATTGTCGATTCTGCATTTATTGAAGTTCCTGTTACAAACGGGCAAATACTTTTGGCCGATGTTCAGGCGGCATACGACCAGGTTGTTAACAGTCTGTCAGAACATAACGCTAATATCACGGCAAACCAAAAACAATTGGTTGTTGCAGATATATCATTAAAAGAATCTGACGAGAATTTCGCTACATTTGAAGTCACCTCAGGTTTCGGAACTGATGGCACTACTGGTTTTGGAAACAATTATCCTTGGTACTGGGGATGGGAACTTGGAAGATGTGATGGCTCTGGATTAGGTGTAGGCAAGGATGCGGCAGATAAAATAGCCTATCTTGCTAATATGGAAATTCCTGTTCCAGTCGGACATTCATATTATACTGACGTATCGGAGATTGAGGTTTGGTACTGGGATGTACCTACAAACAATAATCCATATGGTGAGTACTTGTTATTTCACGATTTTCAGGAATTTACGTTAAATCATCATTGTTTATCTACTGCTGAGATATCTTATTACAAAAATGCTCTTGGCAATATTGCAAACATGTACAAACCATCAGGTAAAAGCCTAATAAAATATTATTGTTGGGATGAAACATCATTTATGATATGCGGCGGGGATGATTGCTGGGATATGTGTCATGTAGGAAGGTTCAAATATGGCATCTGGCACAAAAACAATAAGCCTCCGTTTGAACTTTAATGCATACTATTAATCAGAACCCACAGAAACATTAATACTTCTGTGGGTTATAATATTATCTGAAATGAAAAAATTACGATTTTTATTGACGTTAGTCATATTAAGCTTTAGTAACTGTTTATTGGCTCAGCATTCTTTTGAGAAAGTAATTTCAGAACCTGAAGACCAAATAATAAACGATGTTATCGAAGATAATGATGGTAATTATATAATGGTGGGACGAATTAAGGATACCGAGTCAGCTTTATATAGTAGTTATATTATAAATCTTGACAGTACAGGAAATTTAATACAAGAAGAAATTATAAGCCCAAATGAAAGTAATTCAAGTCTGCTTTTTAATATTCACTTATTCAACAATCACTTATATATTATAGGTTCTCAGGCGGTTACATATCCTGACACATCGAAATTATGGTATTTAAAATTAAATTTAAGTCTGGAAATTGAAGATTCAAAATTACTAAACATCCCTAATGGCAGATGGTTCTCTTATATGAACTCAATAATAGATTCAGATACAAATTTTGTTGTAACAGGATATACTACAAGAATGGATGAAACAAACAACTATAATAATGATGCTTTTTTTTATAAATTAGATAGTAATGGGGACTCTTTAAAGTCAAAGTTTTACACATCTCCTATCCCATTGCATTTTTCTTTTGATATAATTGAGAAATTTGACAATTCTTCTTATTTTGCTTTTGTAAGCCATTTTACAAATATTTTTGGCACTTCAGGTCAAAGAATGATTTTGGATAAAAATCTTGATAGTTTAGCAATCGATTCTATCCCAAAACAAGTTTATGATTATTATTCACCTGTCTATCTGAATCAAAATGACATTCTTATTTGTGGAAAACGTGGAGCAGAACCTCCTATCGACTATGCGCTTAACGTGTTATCCATTTCGAGTAATTGTCAACTTAACGACTATAATATATTTAAAAAGGGAGCTTATAGGGAACATCCAGCAATGTTTAATAGTGTAAGTAAATACAGGAACAATATATATGTTGGAGGTACCTCAAACCTTGATTATTACAATCCATTCTGGAGTAACTTCAATTCCTGGTTTCATTTAATTAGAATAAATGACGGCTTAGCTCCAATCTGGGAATACTGGTATGGTGGCGATGCCTACTATTTTCTTTACAGCATTCTTGCTACAAATGATGGAGGTTGTTTAATGGTTGGTAATCGATACGATGATGCCACACAAGAACAGGAAAGGGATATTTACGTAGTGAAAGTTGATAGCAACGGACTAATCACATGGACACAGGAAATACCTACTGACAAACCAGAAACAACGCTTTATCCAAATCCTGGCACAAACCAATTAAATATCAAAACATCAATTAATTACACAGACTTTGAATTAATTAACTTAAACGGACAAGTTGTAATTAGACAAAATCTTGATAAAAATAGTAGTGCTATAAATACAGAATCACTTAAATCAGGGATGTACTTCTACAGACTAATTGACAAAAAAAACAAAACCATTGAAACGGGAAAATGGATAAAGAAATAAAGAGAATGAATACTTACTGCTTACAACACGGGCTCATAGTGCATGCTGCAATTAGTTGCAATTAAGAAAGTTATCTGCAAACATAAAAACCATTTATTTTAATAAAGATACTATTAATAATGCAGCACGCACCATAGCCCCATCCGTTGGCAACAAGTGTAAAAAGGCAGACGAGCAGACAACTACGATAGTGATAAATTGAAAATCAATCGTCTTAGTTCACTCAAATCGCATTAATTCAACGAGTTGTATAAAATAGTCAGTTGACCAGATGGCTAATGCTTCTGGACGTTGAACAAATGGTCTAACGTCTGCCAACACATGATCGATATTAGTTTGCTTAATCTTTTCTATAAGTAATGCCTTAAACTGCCTTGTGCTCAGTTGTTCCTCACCGGCCAAACCTGTCTGCATGGCTCTTTGGTTAAAATGTTCCAGATTGAATACTGTGTAATGTCTTACAAACCACTCAAAATCATACCAGTCGCGACCCTTTACCCGGTTTTTCCAATTCCGAAAAAGAAAAGCATGCATCTTTCCGGCATACAGATCAGATAGTGAATAGCAACGAGTCATAAACGAAAATGGCAGCAACAAAAGTTTGTGTTCGGTCATAAAGCCCAATGGGGGATTGGTGTCCACTTCTATCTTTATTTTAATGCTGCGGTCTGTTGTAAACTTTAGATCGTAAACTGCTGTCGTATCCTTCAAAAAGGCCGACTCTACCTGACTAGTACTTTTCTTTTCCTTTTTGGTAATTATTACTTTCCTGCCCAGTGTTTCAAACTACTCAGTGATAGCACTGAAGTAGTTTTCAAGCTTAAATGTACGCTCTGGCTGCAATAAAGAAAAGGCCATATCCTCAGAAAATCGCGGCAAGCCATAAAAAATACACAAACATGTGCCACCATAAAAAGCTGCCTGACTGAAAAATCCAGCCCGATACAGTACCGCAAGCGTTATTTGCTGCATCACCTGGTGAGTGGCATTCAGTAACTCGTCGGTTGACTGAGCTTTGTATTGCGACAGCATCTGATCAAAAACATTCATGAGCTTAAATATTTTAGGAGGTGCATAAGTTCATTTTTTTTTCTTCCCACTTTCAGGCACTGGCTAATAATCTTTGCGTCAAAAGGTTGCACAGCAGAAAAATCAATCCTTAAATCCTCCGTTAGAAATTCTGAAATAGCCTTTACAGATTGTAATCGAACGCCATGGGAAGCAAGTATCATATCACAAACAGCCTTTTCAGGCGAAGCCATTAGCCAGGCATATACCTCTCCAACCTACTCAAAACGAAGGCCAATACTAAACCAGGATTCAGGCATGGTTAGGAAATCAAAAGAACCGATGGGAGTTGAAAATCGCTTGGCTCGTTTCGTTGTGATCGACCGCGTAAGATGTACCCTCTCCGGAATCATACCGTAATACGAGAGGGCGGTTTTTAATGATACATACGAAGAGCCATAGAGGTGATTAGCCACTAGTTCCTTCAAAAGTTTTTGCTCGCTGATTGCTGAAGCAACAACATACAACCCCCTTTTTAAACGAATCAATGCCCCATCCTTCACGAGATTAGCAATCTTATCCTTGGGCGATTTGTAGTGTGCATAAATATGCACCAAGGTGTCGTAAGCAATAGGAATAACACCAAATTGTTTGACCTCTCTCATCCTTGATTAAGGTATTGAATAGTGCAAATATAGTTAATTCCGCATGGATATTCGACATATTACCGATTATCTATGTAAAATCTGCTGCATTTACCAAAGGTCATCATTCCAATTTGCCCCCACGCACCTCAACCTCCTGGAAGGGGCTTCGACTTTCCGACCTTCGACATTTTGACCTTCGACCTTCGACTAATCCCCATCCTCCAACTCCTTTAATACTTTTTCAACATCCAGCTCCGTGGCTTGTAACTTGTTTCTGCAGATGCTGATCAATTTGGCGGCTCGTTTCACCTTTTCTGAAAGCTGGTCCACGCTGATCTCTCCGCTTTCGATCTCCTGAACGATCAGTTGCAGTTCTTCAAAGGCCTGGCTGTAATTGATTTCTTCTGATTTATTCATTATTTTCTGATTTTTTATTGATGATACTGATCAATTCGCCATCCTGCAAAATGGTTTTAAGGCTCGCACCTGTCTTCACATTTTTGATTGAGCTAACTAATTTCCCTTCACTGTAAGTGATGGAATAGCCTCTGCGGAGTACATTCACCGGATCGAGCAGCAATACTGTTTTAGCTTTAAAATCGAGCTGGGTTTTGTTGTGCTGTAAAAAACCCGAAATGCTCAATTTCAAGTGCTGCAGCAGAACCAAAAGCCGTTCGCCTTCTTTTGAAAGTCTCCTTCGTCCCTGCTGACGGATTGAAGTATTGATATCAGTTAATGCTTTATCTTCCAGTTTACAGCGGTTCAAGGTTTGCTTGTTGATGGCCTGCCACAATTCCTGAAACTGCTGTTTGTTGTGCTGTAAAACTTTCAGACTCTGGGTGTTAAGTCTTTCTGTGAAGTACTCCAAATGTTTGTTTTCATCGCGAGTTTTGTGCAGCACCTGCCTCAGCTTAAGGGTATAATCATTCAGGCGGTCTCTGAAAATTTCAAAACGATCCAACAGCAGATCAGCCAGTTCCGAAGGTGTGATGGCGTTGGTATGCGCCACCATTTCGCTCACGGTTTGATTGGTGGCATGACCTATCCCTGTGATTACCGGCAGCGGAAAAGTGGCTATGCTGAAGGCCAGCGAATAATCGTTAAAGGAGGCCAATCCCACTTCTCCTCCGCCTCCGCGGATGATAGCAACCATATCAAAATGTTTTTTCAATTTATTGATGGTGTTCAGCCTTTGTTTGATCTGTTCAACAGCCTGTGATCCTTGCAACAAGGAAGGAAAAAGATGATACTGCAACGTAAAACCCTTCATCCGTGCCTGCATTATTTTTTCGAAATCGGCAAAGCCTTTGCTTGTCGATACAGAAATGATGGCGATCCGTTTGGGTAATAAAGGAATTTCCAGCCTTTTATTCTGTGCGAAAACTCCTTGTTGTTGCAGCTTTTGAATGGTTTCCTGTTTTTCGCGTTCCAGATCGCCCAGCGTAAAGGAAGGGTCAATGTCGTGTATCAGCAGGCTTAAACCGTAATTGGCTTCAAACTGGATACTTACTTCCATCAGCAGCAGGATGCCGTCGCCCAATGGCTGTTTCACAAGCTGCAAAAACTGCCTGTTGATACGCTGGTAGTCAGTGCTCCAAAGGGTGCTTCGCATCTGTGCCAGCAATCGTCCGTCCTGCTTTTGCACCAGATCAGGATAGCAATGCCCTGAGCGGGGATAATGGTTCAGCTTATTCATCTCAGCCTTTAACCAAAACCTTGAGGTATAGCGCTTTTGAAGTGTAAGTTTGATACTTTGGGCTACTTCACTCAGGCTGAAAACTTGTCTGTTGGCAATCGTTTGTGGCATAAAAAATGGCTGAATTGCGAAATTACGATTTCCGTTTTATACTTCCGGCCTTGCTCAAAGAAAGTTCTTATGGTCTTCTGTTTTTATTTCATCAAACTTAGCGTATTTTAGCTCCTCAAAATATAACGATTATGCTTCGTCTGTTGCTGATTACTGATGATATTGCTGAAAGACAGCAGTTTGCTAAACTTGTATCGAAAATTAACGGGATGGAGTTGCTTCATCATGTCATGCCAAAGGAAGGCGAAGTGATTCAACGTATTTCAGAAAGTAAGCCCGATGTTGTTCTCATTGGTGGCTGTAAAGTACAAAAGGAGAGTTATGATTTTGTGACTGATTTAATTGCTCGTTTTGCCCATATTGCCTTTATCATCTCCTGCACCGAGAACAATTTAAAGGCTGCATTGTCGCTCATTGCTGTTGGGGCGCAGGATTATCTGATCCGCGATCATACGGATGAATTTATTTTTGAGAAGACGATTTTGGCAGCCATTGAGCGCGAAAACCTGCGAAAAAAACTTAGCAAGGCTGTCGAGAAAGAACTCGAAGCAAGGCAGTATAGCAACAGGCTGTTGAGTAGGATGAGCCATGAAATCCGCACCCCGATGAATGCTGTGATTGGGATGGCTGAGATGCTTTGCGAAACAGAGTTAACAAGTAAACAGCACTACTACACTCAGCTCATCCGCGAAAGCGGCAATATGCTCGTTAGTCTGTTTAACGATTTGTTGGATTATTCCAAAATTGAAAGCGGACGGGTGAAAATCCATCACCGACCTATGCTACTCAGGCAAAGTATGCAGGAAACCCTTGAAACTGTTTTGAGTCAGGCACTTGAAAAAAAATTGGATATCATCCTGCATATTCAGCCAGATCTGCCTCAGATGATTATTGGTGATGCCCTGCGTATCAGACAGGTAGTGATGAATCTGATCGAAAATGCCATTAAGTTTACTGATGCGGGTCATGTAAAGTTGAAGGTGGATGCTGAGTATTCGGGCAAAGAACCGCTTTTGGCTATTTCGGTCGAGGATACCGGCCAGGGAATCAAAGAAGATGTGCTTCCACAACTGTTCAAGCCCTATGTGAAAGGTGAGGAGCACGAAGCAGCTCAGATCAAGGGAATTGGGCTTGGGCTGGCCATTTGCGACCACCTGGTGAAGCGTATGGATGGCGAGATAAAAGTGATTTCGGAGCCGGGTAAAGGCACAACTTTCACAGTGTTGCTCCCGTTTGTTTCGGCAGATGAGGATAAACCAGTAACTAAACCGAACTGCCTGGAAGGAAAAAATGTACTTTTTCTGACACATGATAATTTGCTTGTCGAATTGCTAAACGATTATTTCAGCTACTGGGGAGCAAAATTCGAGGCACGCAAGGAGGAGCAGGAAACGCCTGTTTTTACTGATGAACTGAAGGATTTTGACCTCTTGATAACAGATCTGCGTGCCAATTTCAAGCTCGATCTTAAGTTGGTTGACAGGGTGCGACAAAAGCACGCGATCCCGCATATCCTGATTAAGGATCGTGAAAAAATAAACGACCAGTTAGTTGTTATTCGCAAGGATACCGTGATATTGCTGAAGCCTTTAATCATGCACGAAATGATTCAAACGGTAAAAGCTGTGCTAAATGAAGAAGCCGATGTGCTCAACCAACGCGATCATCTGCCGCCTGCCGATGAACATATGGGCGATTATCATCCACTCGAAATACTTGTGGCTGAGGATAACGCCATCAATCAGAAGATTATTTTGAGTGTGCTGAATCGCTTTGGTTATAGTCCAAAGCTGGTCGAAAATGGTAAGCTGGCACTTGAATCCGTCATGCAGAAGACTTACGACCTGATTTTGATGGATATTCAAATGCCGGTGCTGAACGGGATTGACACCACACAGCAAATACGTGCCCGCGTTCCGGATTCTGCGCAGCCACGCATTATTGCACTCACAGCAGATGCACTTCAGAAAAGCCATGAAGAGTATAAACAAAAAGGCATGGATGATGTGTTGTATAAACCAGTACAAACCAAAGACTTACTTCGTGTATTAAGCGAAACCAACACCCGCCGTAAAACTACCGAGCCGGAGGTGTTTTAATTTTGATCAGGAAATTTTTCAGGTCTGCTATAAGCAGGATTGTTTAAGAATTTCTCGTCATGCAAAGTTGTAATAAAAGCTTTCACATCAGCTTTTTCGGATGGCGTAAGCTGCACACCACCCCGCAACACATGATGCATAAGCGGGTCCACCTGATCCGACCATTTTACATCATGTGAATAAAAATCTATCACCTCATCCAGCGTGGCAAAGCGCCCATCGTGCATATAAGGACCGCTCAGGCTGATGTTGCGCAGCGTAGGAGCTTTGTAGGCTCCTTTGTGCATGGGATCACCGGTTACAGCAAAGCGGTCGAGCGGATCATCAAAAATGGTGTCTTTGCCATTATTATAAAATAAATGCGTAGTAAACAAAGGGTTGCCAAAACCTCCATGGCAATGAAAACAATCGGCCCCTTCTTCGGTAGTAAAAAGGATAAAGCCATTCAGCTCGCTTTGTGTAAGCTGTTCTTCGCCCCGGAGGTATCGATCAATTTTGGCATCGGCCGAAACAAGTGTCCTCACAAATTGGGCAATGGCCCTGGCCATATTTTTAAACGTTATCTGATCGCTTCCAAAGGCTTTGTAAAACAATTCAGGGTAGCCATCGAGCGATTGAAACAAAGCCTTTACGCGGCTGGTGTCGCCGTACATTTCGTCAGGTGCTATAACAGAAAGGGTTACGATATCTTCAATCTGGCGCTGGTTGGGATTTTCATTGTTGTTGTAGAAGCTGCCATTCCAGCCATATCCGCTGCTGTTCCACACCAGATTGACCAACGGCAAAACCACATGATGGGTTTGTTGTCCGCTAAGACCGTGCACAAAACCACCTTCAAAAACAGGATGGTCCACACCGGGTTCAAAATTGTTTTCCTGGATATGACAGCTGGAGCAGCTCATCAGTGAGTCGGGATGGGTGCGACCGCTCAACCGGCCATCGTAGAACAAATAACGCCCTAGTTCAACACCTTCAACCGTTAAGGGGTTATCCCCGGGAATATTTAGTTTTGTTGGAAAAGCATACGGAATCTCCAATTCATAGGGAGTAGGCGTATAGGCTGGCGGCGGGTCAACAATTTCTGTTTTATCAGAACAGGCCACCAAAAAGAGCAAGAATCCTAATAAGATTCCTTGAACGAACTTATACGTTAGTTTCATTTGCCATTTCTCAGTTCAAACACCATCGGACCGTTTTGTATGCCAATCTCCATAGCATCCTGTTGTTGCATGATAGCACCTCCCCATTCGTCATGGTCGTAAATCCTTTTTGCCTTGAACCATTGTTCGATGTGCATCAGCAATTCGAGAGACGAGGTTTGATCCTGACCTATTGTGAAAGGATGATTCAGTTCCACGGTAAAATAATTGTGAATAAAGCCCATTACAGGAGGCAAAACTGAGGGTGGCTGATAGCCCGAACAGTGCTCGTAGCTGTCGCTTCTGCCAAAATTGTAAAGTGCTCCATTGGTTTTGCTTTCGTCGTAATATTCCTGCCCGATACCCAGATGAAAATTGAAGGGCTCTGTTTTTCCCTGCTGGTTAATCCATTTGCCGTTGAGTTTCATATAATGGTATCCTCCGCCAAGGTAGATGGGCCAAAACATATACGATTGGGGTGGGTTCACAAAGCGATGGGATTGGTTTTCGGCCTTGTCGAATCCAAAAGTAAACTTCACACCGGCATATTCACCAGCAGGAAATTTCTGTCCTGTGTTGATTGTCATGCTTTCGGGGATATCCGTATCAATATAAAAAACCGATTCTTCATCCTGATTTGAAACGATATGCTCTGTTCCATCTTCGGCAACAAGTCTCACATTGGTGATAAACCATTGAATTTCAGTTACCATATAGCGGTTACCAGCTGCGTTGGTATAAATCAGTGCGTCTGTCTTTAATTCCTCATTATCAATGAGGTGATTGATATGAAAGGCTGTTTCGCCAAAACTTTCTTCGGTTGTATTTCTTTTCTGGCAGGAGGCGAAAGCAAAAAACAGCAATACCGTCATAATCGGCATAATCTTATTCATGATGTTTGTTTTAAGATGGTTTAAAATCTGACGCCTACAAAGATAACAGAGCTAAGTTAAATTGTAAAGTAAAACGGGTTATTTAGACTGCGTTTTAAATAAGCTGCTGAGGTTTCCCCGGTGACCTTCCTTCGGATTGATTACTTTTGCACTAGAAAATCAACTTATGGAAAAATTTAAAAGTGGCGATAAAGTAAAATTTCTGAATGAGAAAGGCGGTGGAACCGTTGTACGGCTTATCGACAGCCGGCTCGCCTTGGTTTCGATTGAAGATGGCTTTGAAATTCCGGTTTTGATGAGCGATCTTGTTTTGGATCCTGACAGTGCTCATACCCGCGTGAAACAAGCAACAGAGATGATTCGCGAGGAGGTGCTGCGTCAGGAGCAGCAATATGCCGAGGAAGCTGATGCTGCCCGCAAATCGGGCTTGAGGCGTTTTGCCAAAAATCCAGAGCCGGAAGGCGTTTACCTGGCTTTTGTGCCACACGAACAGCAATGGGTTTTGACGGGATTGCTCGACCTGATGCTGATCAATCACACCAATACCGAGATGCTCTACAGCTTCACTATAACATCAGAAGATGGCTTCGAAAATGTGGATTATGGTCAGGTTGAGGCCTTTTCGAAGGTGGTGATAGAGACCATTTCGCGGGAGGATTTGAGCTATTGGACTTCCGGAATTGTTCAGGCCTTGTTTATTGAGGAAGTGAGCAAACGACCACTTATCCCGCTTCATGCGCCTTTTCAGGTGAAAGCCAATCGCTTTTTTAAGGAAGGCAGTTATGTGAGTTCGGCTGTGCTGGGCGAAAAGGCAATTATGGTCCGCCTCGAACTGCTTACTTCCTTGAGGATGGATCAGCAACAGGAGCAACAATTACAGAAAGAAGGCCGCTTAACGGAACCTTCGGTTGTGAATAAGCCAGTGGCCGAAAAACCGCTGATCGACAAACACAGAACCAATCCCGGCGAGGCAATTGTTGACCTGCATATCGCCGAATTACTGGAAAATATTGCAGGGTTGAGCAGCAAGGATATGCTCAAGATACAGCTGGATTATTTTCATAAAACCCTCGAAAGTGCAATGGCGAACGAATACGACAAAGTCACTTTTATTCATGGTGTAGGTAACGGGGTGCTAAAAAATGCCATCATCAAAGCCTTAGAGGATTACGAAGGAACACAAAACCGCATGGCATCCATGAGTAAATTTGGGGTTGGAGCCATTGATGTTTTGATTCGCGATAAGGAATGAAATAATAAACCATGACAGAGCATAGCCCCTTTAAACTGCCTGTTGAAGATCCGGTATTGATTTTTGCCGTGGTGCTTTCAGCGATCATGGTGATACCGGTTTTGTTTCGCCGTACGAACGTCCCACCGATCGTTGGAATGATGATTTTTGGCATTCTGATTGGTCCGCACGCACTGCATGTGCTGAATCAGGGGAAGGTAATGGAACTTTTTGGGAAGGTGGGCCTGCTGTATATTATGTTTCTGGCCGGACTTGAGATAGAGTTTATTGAGTTCAGAAAAAACAGCAGGGCAAGTATCTTTTTTGGAGTATTGAGCTTTTTATTGCCTTTTTTACTGGGATTTTTAGCTTCCTCAATTTTACTTGATTTTAATACTTTACCGGCAGCTCTGATTGGAATTTTACTGGCTTCTAATACCCTGATAGCTTTTCCGGTTGTAAGTTCGCTGGGCATCACCAAAACGTCGGCCGTTACTACGGCTGTTAGTGGAACTGTTATTGCGGATACGCTGGTTTTGATATTACTTGCTTTTCTGGTTACCGTCCTTAAAGGAGATGGCAATGGATTCATCACTTTTGTGATTAGTTTTTCGGTATTCTCTTTTGCCATCTTTTTTGTGCTGCCCAGGATCAGTACCTGGTTTTTCAGAAATGTGGCACTTGATGGTGCTACACAGTTTCTTTATGTCTTCACGATGCTTTTTGTTTCGGCTTTTGCTGCCGAACTTGCAGGAGCCGAGCCTATTATCGGTGCGTTTTTTGCCGGGCTTGCACTCAACAGACTGATCCCAAATAGTTCAACACTGATGAATCGGATTGATTTTGTTGGCAACACGCTGTTCATACCTTTTTTTCTGATAAGTGTGGGCATGTTGATCCGGCTTGATATGTTAGGAGCAGGTATGTGGCCTTTGATTTATGCAGCCGTGCTGATTGTGCTGGGAATCGGTGGTAAGTGGTTGGCAGCCTTTGTGTTGCGTTTATTTTTCAAGCAATCAGCCAATGAGTTTCAAACCATCTTCGGGCTTTCAACGGCCAGGGCAGCTGCTACGCTGGCGGTTGCGTTAATTGGTATGCGTTATGGAGTGATTTCGGAAGACCTGTTCAATGCCACGATTTTTCTGATCATGTTCACCTCTTTGTTTAGCTCGTGGCATACCAACAAATATGGTCGGAGGTTGGCCATCGAAGAGAAGCAGAAAGAACCCGATGAAGTGGCGCCGCTTAGTCAGCGGATTTTGGTGCCTATCGCTAATCCGGCAACTGTGAAGCGGCTGATCGATCTGGCCATCATGATTCATAATCCAAAAGCCAATGAACCGATCTATTCGCTGGCCGTTGTAAAAGATGATCATGAAGCCCGCAAACAACTCACTGCCATACGCCCTATCCTGGAAGAAGTAAAAGCACATGCTGCTGCCTCAGGTGTTGTGATGGAAGGTCTTAACCGCCTGGATGCCAATATCTCTGAGGCAATCGTGAAAACCAGCCTCGAATTGAATGCCTCAACACTGATTCTGGGTTGGAGTGGTCGCGATGCTGATTTGAGTCGTATTTTTGGTTATATGTTCGAAGCAATTCTCAAAGCTACTTATAATCAGGTAATTATAAGTAACCTGCCCAAGCCACTCGAGACAACCGAACTTCTGCTGATTTTAGTACCTCCCAATGCCACCTTAGAATATGGCATTGATCGCTGGGTGACTGCACTTTCGCTTTTGATGCGCGAAATGACCGCCAGCATAGAGTTTTATGCAGATGAAGAAGATCGTATCAAACTGATAAAGCTGTTCAAGAAAAGAGGTATCAGTTTAAAAGATACCGGAAAGGATTATGATCCGGATGCTTATTTTGCGCGTCAGGACGATAACAAGCAAGAGCTTTTTGTGATGATCAATGCCCGCAAGTTTGGTGTTTCTTATGATTTAAAACACTGGAATTTAACTTATAAAGTGCCACAGTTACTCCCTGATCAGAATGTATTGATGATCTATCCCGAGCAGGCCGAGGTGCAGGTTCATGTAGGATAGCTTAGTCAGTCAGGGTACGATTTCATGTCGTACCCTGACTGACAATGACAACCCGCTTACCGCACAACCAGCTTCTCCACATACCACTTCTGTCCATCCCATACCCGCACCAAATACAGTCCTTTAGGCAAATGTGCCACATCAATCTTGTGAAAATGACTGCCTGGCTTTGCTTTGTGTAGCAGCTTGCCTGAGGAGTTATAGAGCGCTATTTGTGCCTGTGCGAGGGCCGAGTTTGCGGGTAGCTGCAGCCAGAGCTCTGTGGTGGCGGGGTTGGGTTGAATTATTAGCCCGGTGGTGGTTTCGTGCAGTTCCTCTGTAGAAACAATAAACTCGCAGGGTGTTTCGCGGCAGTAGTATTCCAGAAATGTTGAATTTACATAGCGGTTGTTTCCTGATTTTAAGGGTGCAAACATGATTTCAAATAAACCGTAATCTGATCCAATACCTTCATAATAAGAGCCAACAAACGTTTCGTAAGCCCTGGTTTCAAGTCCCCAATGCATTATTGGCGAAATGGCAGTAATTTCTATATCACCAATTATATCGGAGCCTGGCATCGCACAAAACGAGGCAGTGTCGCCAACCGAAAGGGAGAAATCGAATAAAAGGCTTTCTTCGCCTATGGGGCAGAAAGAAATGGCTGACATTTGTTCTGCAAGCAGAATAGAATAAACCTTTCTTTCTCCACTGTCCTCGCGTAGCAAGCCAACCAACTCAAATTCCGTGGCCGGAACAAAAGGTGGCATAAACGACTCATTCAATTCCAGTTCGCGCCGATAAACCTTCAGGTAAGACTGGTCTTCCACTATAGTATCGCCATTGGCATGATATTCCCATAGTGCATCCATTGGCGGTGGAGTTTCCATAATATCATAGCTAACTATCCAATGTACGCCATCAACAGCAAGTGGCACATATTCCTGCGCCTTGGTCTGGGTGCCAAAGCTCAGCAAAAGAGTAACGATAAGAAATAAAATAGTATTTGTTTTCATGTGAATTAAATTTAAATTGTTAAACAATAGTTATCCTATCCGATTTAATCTTTGAGTAATTTTGTTGTCATCCATTCTTTTCCATCCCATACCCGCACAAAATACAATCCTTTGGGCAGATGTGCCACATCAATCTTATGAAAATGACTTGAGGGATTTACATTGTATAGCAGCTTACCTGATGAGCTGTACAGCTCAATCCGCGCCTGTAAAAGTGATGTATTTTCGGGTAGTTGCAGCCAGGCTGCATCTGAAGCCGGGTTTGGATAGGGTGTAAACTGTTTAGCTATTTGTTCCAGCTCGGGCTCGCCTACGGTATTTAACACCCAAAACAGATAAGTTCCTGTAACCGAAAACTCAGCATATCCAAGCATCCCACTATTATCTTCAAAAACAAGATATCCCTCAAATTCCGGGCTTGCAACGGTCTCAAGATCAAAATTGTATGAAAATAAATTGTCATGGCCAAAGTCGCCGATAAATATGTCATCTATCCAAAGCTTTGCCATTTGGCAGCACTGCGTTGAGTTCCATGCTTTTATTTGCATCGCTACAATTTTATCAGCAGGAACTTCAAATGTGATCGTTTCAAAGGCAAAAACATCGGCTTTCACATAAACACTATCGGCTGTTACGATATGAATAGCGTAAATGGGCGGAAAATCCGGATCAAATACTCCCTGATCGTTAAAACTGTAGGTTGAATCTTCCGAAACAAGCAGCTGGTTATTAAGCAATTCGTATTCGTGTTCGGCGTTTACTTTTTTATAGAGGTAACAGCCTTCAATGGTTGTTTGATCACTGTAGGCATCCCAAATAATGTTCACACCCGCAGTTGTCCCTGTGGCAAAGGCATACGAACTGCTGACCTGTGCCAATAGCTGACTGCTGAAACAAAAGGCCACTAAAATAAAAAGTAGTTTTTTCATGATGAACGATTTTAAGGTTTGATATGACTAATTGTGTAGTTCAGAGATCTGTTTTGCAAAACCGGCAATTGTTTTGTCAGTATGTTTCAAAAAATAGGCTAGCGACTGATCAAGCCTTGCCGGTATTTCATTTGTATTGTTCATATTGATTATTTTGTATAATGTTAAAGCCCGTAGAAAGAGCATAGCATCATCATAATCCAGCTGCGATGTGCTTGTTGTGAGCAAGTATCCAAGCATCGATTGTATGTTCTCAAATTGAATTTTTTGCGGTTTTGTATGAAGATATTCTGTTTGATATTTCTGCGGGAAGCTAAGTGGCTCAACACGTATATTCTCATCAGGATGAATAAGGTAAATAATGCTTTTTTCATGGAACACTACATCGGCCATAGGCAAAAGACTCACTCTTTTCTGACTCATTGAAATTAATGGTAATAGCAAAAGCAATAATGCGATATGTTTTTTTATAATCATGATATTTCTAATATTTGATTAGTTTTTGTGTGTCAAGTATATAACCTTTTTGTTGTGCTTGCACAAGATAAATTCCCTGAGGCAGTATGGTGATATCAATATTGGCATTTTTTGATTCAAGATGCTGCTTATAAAACATAATACTCCCAGTGATGCTGTAAACAGCTATGTCAATTAGTTCGTTTCCTGTAGTTTTGTCAAAATGCAGTTGTATCCTGTCCTTAGCCGGGTTAGGCTGAATACGGAATGCTGAGCTGTTAAATCCTTGTGTTCTGGATAATTCATTGAGGCTTGATATGACCTGAAAATTATCCAGAAATACTTCGCTGAAGCCTATAGGATTGGGGCATAGACTGTCATAAGTACTGCTATCCGGTCTGATGCTATCGGTGTTCAGCATTGCATCCATTTTTAGTAAGTACATATCACAGGTAGGTAATGAAGGTGGTTCTCTGGATAATTTGGCAGAAAATATCTTGTTGTCACTTGTTTTAAAAATATGGTGCAGGTCTATTTTATCTTCAAAAGTTCTGAGATTGAACAATGGTAGTTCATCATTAAAGACATCCATGCCAATGCTCAGTGTTGCTGGATAAACCTGATTCTGGTCAGGCAGGTATGGCATTGCCAGTACTAGTGTGTCACCTATTTGCTCAATATATCTAAAGAACAAGCTGTAACAGCTTTCATCTATTTCTTCTGGTCTTACACTTCTGTATTGCAAGGTGTTGCCATCAGCATCCAGTTCAATAATAAAACCCTGCTGTATATTTTGCGAAATGAAATATTCTCGTGCTGCACAAAAGAAATGGCCATTTTCCAATTCAATACAGGAATAAGCACTTCCTAGAAGTGAATC
Source organism: Bacteroidales bacterium UBA6229 (assembly GCA_002440975.1). Taxonomy (GTDB): domain Bacteria; phylum Bacteroidota; class Bacteroidia; order Bacteroidales; family F082; genus UBA5536. Next base: position 3,801 of record DJWN01000091.1, on the reverse strand, counting down.
AGCCAATCCAAAAGGATTGATCCATTGCGCATTTCCATCCTGATCGTAAAGTGTATAAAAAGGCCTTAGCATAAAAACGGTATCCGCAGGAGAAGATCGCCAATATCCCTGCCCCCCCAAGAGATAGTGACCTGTTTCTGTTTTTAATAATGTGTGGCTAAGCGGGTTGCGTACATCTGTATATATTTCAGGATTTATTACCGGCTTTAGCCAATCTAGTTGTCCATGTGCATTGAGCTTGGCCAGAAAAGTGTTTTCGTAAGCATAATCACCAAAACTGTTCAAGGTTATCAAAAAGCCGTCATCATCAGTAGATGCAATATTGTGAGCCCAAGGCAGCAACCTGTCTGTTTCAAAATAAGTGCACCACAAAAGCTCACCGCAAGCATTCAATCTGAAAGCAAAGGGCTTTGGTTCCCAATCTGAATCATTAATAAAAACATGTCCTGCTCCCACAATTCCACCATCTGTTGTACTGTTAATACTATTTACTTGATTAGAATAATTGCTTTTCAATAATTTTGTCCAAAGCGTGTCACCATTCCTGTCGAGCTTGATGATCCAAGTATGCCTAACTTCATTCAATATCCAGACTGAACCTCCTGTGATGATACCTTTATCATAGGTTTCAATAGCAAATTTGTTATAATTGTAAACGTCCGGTTTACCATAATAATGTTCCCAAAGCTGCGCTTTAGCACAAAAGGAAAACAATAAAAAGAAACTCAAGTGTAACAAAAAATATTTCATGGCTTAAAGATAAGTTAAAATTACCCTTGCCAAAGTTAGCTAACTATGGCAAGGGATAAAATTTTATTCAACAATAATGAATCTGTTGCTTTCAAGTAGTTTGCCATTATTTAACAAGTTAAGTATATAGGCACCAGGAAGCAGGTCTGAAACATCTATAATGGTTTCGAATTGTTGAGTGCTTAATTTAATTTGTTTTATGAATTTTCCATCTGAATTATTGATTTTAATTAAAGCATTTTCTGACAAATCAACTTCTGGAATTTGAACAGTTAAAAAGTCAGTAGCCGGATTTGGAGAAATGGAAACAAAACGATACGCTGATCTTACTTTTTGTAATCTTTTATATTCTAAAGCTTTGTTTTCAGCAAAGGATTCCCCGTTAACTGATGAATTCTTTAGATTATCATAAGTAAAATCACATAGGCCGTATAGGTTCAAGATACTACAGGCATACCCTTTTGCAATGCCTGTTCCGTTTGTTGCAATTTCAATCAAATCATCCAACTGGGTTTCGTTAAGGTTATTCAGGTATTGATTATTCTGCTGTATTTGCTTCCTAATAGCATAATAATCCATCATACTGCTGAATTCAGCAGCCTGAAAGCTATTTAATTCGAATTCGTTTGGGATAGTATTTAACAATTGTTCGCCCATCGAAGGGTTTCCATCTTCAAGATGCATGAATGCCAGCTGATAATAGGCTTCAGGCTTTAATCCGATCTGCAAGAGTTGAGTCAAAGCTTGTTTAGAAGCAGCTTCATCCACAGTATCGGTCATGTAATGTTGTGTAAGGTAACGGTGATCCCTGGAGACTTTACGGGTATAGTATGATTTAATTGATTCAAGATTTTCCAGTGCTGATGCAATTTCAGTTCCACTCCAGATTTCAGCCTTCATGTGGTCCGGCATAGGAATAAGTCGGTTATCCAAACTTTCGAGCAATTCATTTTCCTTGGCTGACTGCGGATTGGCTACCATGATATCGCGTAACATGACATTAGGAATTACATTGTCTTTTTCAATGGCAGCTTCAATTACTTCTTTAGATAAATAAGGAGATTTTGACATCAGGTCAAGATATATCTCATAAGCCTCAGAAGGGATGCTACCATTAATATTGGTAATTAGCTCATTAGTGATGCCTCCGTCTTTCAGCTGGGTAATAAGCGTTTCTATTTCTGTTACATCATTTTTAGCCTCAAGCATATTTGCCATGCGTGTAGAGGGGTCATTGGGATCGCCCGGTACACCAATACCACCTCCACCCGGAGGAAAATTGCTTGGACAACTTTCCTCTGTGTACTCTGCATAATTCGGTATTAAAGTCATCGTTTGTTGATTGACATATCTCAGGGGTTCATGTTTCAATCCGCTATTCTTATGGAATACATAGTTAATATGCTCTGGGCTTGTGTTTACATAATCGTATGATGGATGCCCCAACCAGGAAAACTCATTTCCAGCAGGTGCATTAGGCGCATTGTTTGTGGAACCTTAGTATTTGAAAATACCATAACCAATACCGTTGTTAGAAACATAAATATCAAAGTTGTTGTTAATAAATTTATTACACTTTATAACCAACCCATGATCCTCATCAACAAGATTATCAGCCGCACGAATACCGTACCACATGGTCTCAATTGTATTGTTGTATATTTCGTCATTGTAAAGTCCATTATACTGAATTTCAATTCCACGTATGCCATTTTGGATCCACTCATCCGCATGAATATAATTCTCCTCTACAGTATAATTTGTGCTTTCTGTGATATAGATTCCTCTTGCAGGTTCCCAAAGTTCAATATCATTTCTAATAACAACAGAATTGGTTTGGTTCATGAGGTGAATACCATAGTTTTGAACATGCATGTTGTTATCTTTAATTTCCAATATGTCAGTTGGTTCAAAAGAAGTCGCAAATATCCCAGCTGGATACCTAGTGATATTTGATTCTGAAACTACTACATTTCCTCCATCAATCCCAATAGCTGGACTCCCGCTTAGAGGCAAAGGTAGATCAGTAGAAAAATCACATCTAATTATTCTTGATTTTGAATATTCTAAATTGATGGCAACTGGAACACTATTTGGATACATCCATTGGTAAAGTGGAAAATCTTGAGTTATTTCAAAACTGCAATCTGTTATTTGAGAATATCCAAGTGGAGATTCTGCTACATGAATGCTTCTGTCACAATCTTTAAATTCAGAATTCTTAATTATGATCGTGCCACCACCGGTTCCGCTAAATGGATAGAGACCATCACCATTATTAACTAAAATTGAAAATTCCGCACCTTGTATCTGACAATTCTCAAGTTGCAATAAACCTTGCTGCGTGAGATCATAATATGGGTATGCAGAGTTTCCCCTGACTCTGAATCCATTCCAATTTATATAATTAGTCTTATTCTTGAAAATGGTATTATAAGCAGCAAGTTTGCCTCCACCTTTTATTTCAACATTTCCATCCCATACACTATAAGGATCAAATTTCAAAGTAAGATCATTAATAATCAAAAGAGCACCCTCTTCAATTATTAATTGCTGCTCAATAATAATTCCATTAGGATGTGTTGTCATATCCCATGATTCATTACCAGTGACAATATAAGTAGTATAAACAGTTTGACCAAGCATAGTACTGCTAATCAATACGGTTAAAAGAAATATTAAAGTTCTCATTGTTGATGATTTTTAATTAAAATTGTATGATTGATTCTTCAGATAGTTGCCACCTAAGTGTTTTAAGCTAAAGTGGCTCTAATTCAGTCGAACTTATTCTTCCCCAGCCAAAAAATATATTTTGTGATACGATATACCGGCCAATAAACCCAACAGTAATTTGCTGACATATTGGTTAATTCAATAAGTGGTTCAGTAATCATGCCCTTAGACAACGAATCCTGATGGTTTTGCCAGGCTCGTGTGCTGTGGTTATATTTTTTCAAAGGCGTTTTATTTTGGTATTGTGCTGTAGAGGCTGCTGCTTCTGCGCATCAATAGGTTTCTGTAGTTTCCAACTGTGGCAGCCGCTTATTGGGC
>DJWN01000071.1 GCA_002440975.1 Bacteroidales bacterium UBA6229 | reverse complement strand
CGGCAAGCCGGTTGAGATCATCTGCTGCACTGCTTTTGTAGGAGGCTTCATCGTCAATGGGTAAGCATCGCTCGAATCCGGCTCCATAAAATAACTCGAGCACACTTTTGGCCATGGCCGATGAAGAGGCTGTTTCTGATTCGGCTATTTCGGTCAGCTGTTGCTGTTCGGCTGTGGTGAGCTGATTCATTGTACGTCCGCTGTTTTTGAGGTTCTGTTGTAATTGCAACAGGCTCATATACTGGTTGTGGTCGAGCAGTTGTTCGTCTTGCAGCTTATAGGCTGCAGGCAGTGTTTCGGCCAGTGCCAGTGCGGTACTGTAATCGCCCTGATGGACGTAGCTGGCGACGAGCTGTTTCTCGGCTTCCAGGCCACCCAGGTTGGTCAGCCAAAGCCGCAGTTGGTCCATATCCAGCTCATCGGCATTGAGGATGCTGCGGATGATGTCATTTGCTGCTTGTGCCCGGTCATGGCTGTGCCTGCTCATCTGCAGTTCAAGCACGGTGCGGTAGGAGGTGCCTTCGGCTACCTGCTTCAGGATGTTGAGCATATAGTCGGGTAATGGGTTTTCCTTTTCTTCGAGATACTTCATCAGCTCTTCTTTTTTAAGTTCATCGGGATTGGCTGCCAAAATGTCGAATATGGCTGCCTCGGTGAACATATCGGTGCGGTCGGCTGCCAGCTTAAGCACTTCGGTACTCAGGTAGGGTGAATCGCCAAGGAGTTTAGAACGTATCTCCCACATCTGTGAAGGCTGGGCTGTTGAAACATCAAATATAGCCTCTTCGGTACTGCCCCCGTCTTTCAGGTTGTTGTAAAGGGTTTTTACACCCTGATAGTCATAGTCGGACTGGGCAAAGGCGGTTTCGGCTTCTAAAAGTTCGGTAGCATCCATCACAACAGATCGCTCAGGCGTATCGCTTCCGTAATGTGAAGGACAACTACCGGTAATATTAACAGGCTCGCGGGTTACATTCAACACATAATCAGGATATTGATCAGGGCAGTTTTGGCAATAATAATAACCGATAAGGTTTTGGGTTTCGTTGTAGAAATGCCAAGTGGCTCCTGATGCCGAAAAAGTGTTGCGTGCCGGAAGGGTAAATGCTCCCTGCTTGGATTGGACACCATTGTCATGAAATTGTTCATTACCTGTTACATAAAAGTCAGCCCAGTTGCTGGTGTTGGTGTTGCAGAGGTATTCTACGCCATGATACAGTCTTTCGGCCCAGTTTTTCCCATAGGCATAGTTTCCGGCGGTGAGGCCTGTAAACGCATTGCGATAAACATCGGCAATGGCGTTGCAATCGAACACACCAATACCGATATAATTGGAAAGCGGGGCACCTTGCTGCTTAAAGAACTGGTTGTCTTCGATGGTGAAGCCGTTTGCTGCCTGCATAAAAATGCCATAGGTGCATAGCTCCCAGTTGTACTGGTTTTTAGCTGCATGAAACTCGGAATTGAGAATGATGGCATTGTTTACATTGTTGGATAACACACCGATGGTATTGCCATTAAACTGTGCACGATTGATATAGTAGGTGTAGGGTGATAGCAGGCCTCCGGCTGCATAGATCCCTACCCTGAAGTCGTTGAAGGTAGAGTGGTCGTAGCTGCTACAGGGCTGTACATTGTCGTTGCAGGGGGCATCCACCCTAAAGCCGGCACTGTAAGCGGCAATGGCCTGGTTGTAGTCTGAAACGCCGGGTGCATCGGGCGAGAGGCTGAAATCGCAGCCATTGAAGCGCAAGCCGTTCACCAGGCTCAGGTCAACATGTTTAAAGAAGGTCTCGTGGCCGGGATAATCGGCATTGATTTCAAAAGTACAATTGGTAAAGGAGGAGTTGTAGGGCATCTCGTCATAGTTCACCGGATGGTAGTTTTGGTAGTGCAGGGCATGCACGGCACGCACATTGTTGACAAAATTGCTGTTGGTGGCATGCACGATACCGCCAGTTTTGCTGTAATCGCCATCTTTCCACAGGTCAACAGCTACAATGGCATTTTCGATGGTGGCATTGTTGAGCACCAGCCTTCCCTGTTGGTAGTTGCCATTGGCATCGGGCCACTGGTGGGCGCTGCTGTTGCCCTGGATTTGGATGCCTTGCCAGGGTTGGCCGCATTTATTCGCAATAACTCCATTGTCAACTTCCAGGATTGCACCCTCTTCAACAACTACTACAGCGTTTGCAGGCATACTTAAAAATCCTTTTATAGTTAATTTTCCTCCTGTCTTAATTTTTAGACTTGTATGTAAGGCTTTATCATTTTCCCAAACAATATCTTCACCAGCATTAATCTCAAAAAACAATGTATTATCGAAAGGCATCAGATCAGCTTCCCATACTGATCTTCCAAATGTTGCAGCCCGAAGCTTACTTTGGCAATAGTTTATTTTTAATTCCATTACTCTTACATGGGGGAAATCACCATATCTGTCCCAATTTGTCATTGATGCATCTTTATAAAATATACCAACATCAGTGCCAACATATAAAACATCGTTACTACCATATTGATATACAATGCTGTTAACAGGTAATTCAGGCAGGCTGTTATTTGGGTCAGCATTTTCCCAGGTATCCCCTCCATCATTGGACAATGCTACTCTCATATCAATATTATTGTACCCTATTAATGAAACCCAAACCTTGTCAGGTTGTTCAGGATGTACAGCAATCCCTGATATGAGTGGAAAAGTTCCATTTGTGCTAGGATAAGTCATTTCTATGTAGGCATCTTCATCTGAATAATATTGGCCATTTGTTAATCCTCCAATGGATGTTTTAGCAAAAATCGGTTCTAACCAATACCCTGATGGATTTTCAGCATGAAAAACGACATTACCATTGGTTAAATACTGATAATCTGGTTGTAGATAGCAAAAACCGAACTCAGTAAGCTGACGCCTCCAGAGAGGCGGAATAATTTTCCCAATATCTGAATCAACTTCCCACAAATGATCCGGATCATTATTATCCGGAATTGGTTCTGCGAGTTTCCTTCTATACAATTCTGAAAAAGTAAAAAAATCATGATTGGTATTTGGAGGAGACTTCACTTGAAATGTTTTTGTAACTTTTGTCTGTAATGTTACAGAAGGAATATCGTAAGGTTTTAGGCCAGATTCAGATGAACTTGTTAAATTTAATATGCTATGCCTATATAAGTTTGCATCTCCGGCTGATCCAAAAAAATACAAATCATTTGATTTCGCCGTTTTAACACTATAACTATCCCCTCCTCCACTCACAGCGTACCATTCTTCTTCTTTATAAATATCACAATAATGATCTTGTTTTGCTGTAACAATAACATCCTTATGAAACTCGGAGTCGTCAAAAGACCACAATAATAGATTAGCCAATCCATTGTTCCTTTTTTCCCATAAAGGAACGCCTGATGGTGAAGTATTACCAACGCTAATTCCCCCATGATGGCCATAAAACAATAAAGGATTATCAGTATTTGTCTGAAATTCAAGCACATGACCATCTGCATATACACCAGAACTTATATAACCACCTTTTTCCGTTGGCGGTACTGTTAAACTCTTGCTACCCATTATGCATCTTCCAGTGTTTGGGCTATTTCTTTGCTTCCCATAAAAATAGTATTCATTAGCATTAATCGGCGAAACAGCAAATCCCATCCAGTCTTTATTGTAAGATTGGCCTTGATAATACCCTTGTTCAGACCAAATATAAATCCAATCTGTTCCATTAAAATAATAAAGGTAAATTTTTTCATACCCATTTGAAACGCCAAAGATATAGGCATAAACCCTATCGCTATTTGCCGGTGTAACGGCAAGGTTAATCCTATAAGGCTCGAAAGGCAACAATTCGTTGAAGTCCAGCCCTGTTCCTGATCCGGTCATACTATTCCAGGAGGAGCCACCATCCGTACTTTTGAATATATTGTTGCTTGCAGCATACAATACATCACTACTGCCCGGTTTGTATTTTATTACCCTAAAGTCTCCATCTTCATCTGAATATCCTTGGAAAACATTATTCCACTCAGGAGAATCTGCCAATGCATTGGTTGTTCTATAAACTCCGTTAGAAGTGGCCAAAAATATAATATTTGGATTAGATTTATCTATTTCCATTTTCCTAATGACTCCGCCGTAGTTGTAAAAATCTTCTAAAAGTCCATTATTGACAGGATGCCAGCTTGTTCCGTAATCTGTTGACCTGTAAACCCCAATGGTATATACTGGATTAATGCCGCCCCAATTTGACTCGTACTTTAAATTAATACCACCATCAGGCAAGCCTGTACCAATAAAAATAACGTTACCATCAGCGGGGCTAACAACTACATCAGCCACTGTTGTCATTGGTAAATACAAGTCTGTATTTACATTTACCCAGTTGGCTCCATCATCCTCAGATCGCCACAATCCGCCAAAACCAGATGAAGCATAAACTGTTTGGTTGGTGATACCATAATTCGGGTCAAAAGCTATTCGGTGAATTTGACCAACACCTCTCGAGGGATTATTTGATGGTGTATTTGATGGACCCACGCAAATCCAGTTAGGATCTACATCACTTGGAATATATTGAAAGTTCTCTGCATAATCAATAATTGCACGGTTTGCAATCATAAAATCTCCATGAGGATATAGTCTGTTGCCCCATAAAAGCTCCAATCGATCTATTTTGGACTTAAATCCACCTTCAATCGTGTCTGCATCATCATAGAATTCAGATGTGCGTGCCGCTTCAATATAGTCATAGAAATTGCTACCCGAAGGTAATATAATTTCTTGGGCATTAATGTTTGTATTGAATGCTGAAAAAAAACAGCACAATAAAATATTTGCTAAAATATATGTTATATGTTTCATAATTAATAGTTTCACTAAATTGCTAATGCAAATAAATTAAAAACATTTCCTCCTTAAACTTTTACAATTTTATACACCATTTGGGTTTTTCCGCTGGAAATCCTCAATAAGTAAATCCCCGGCTTGTAACCACTAAATGGCAGACGGATAGTCTTAGTCTTTGGCCAAAAGGAATCAAGCAATTCACCCTGAATACTTAACATTTCAATTTGAACCGGCTTATATAAATCAGCCGAAGATAGTTCTATGGTCAATTCGTTATGCACCGGATTTGGAAATGTTTTGACTTTGCTTTCGATGGGAATTTCATGTTCACCAACAATATAGGGGCAATCAGCTTCCGGGCAATAATACTCCAAAACTGTTATCCAATCAGAAGAGGACTTGACCGGATCAAACATGGCCTCCCAAAGTCCGTAGTTGGATCCAATTCCTTCATAAAGTGTGCCAGAATAAATATCATAACACCTTGTAGTAATTCCATAAACTGCCTCACAATTAAATATTGAGTTTACAACATAGGAAACAAAATCATACACATTAACGATGCAAGAATTGAACAAGGTATCTCCCACATTCACTGAGAAATCATACATTAAGGATTCCGAACCGGGTGGACATTCAGAGTAAGAAGGATATTCACTATCTAAAAGCATGCCGTAAACCTGACGGGCCAGCGTGTCTTCTCTCATCAAGCCATACAAAACATAAGGTGATACGGGTTCATAAGGAGGTAGCATCCCATACTCTGGCTCAAGGAACCGGTGATAAATTTTTTTGTATAAAATGTCATCAACCATAGTGTCTCCCAAAGAATAGTACTCCCATCTGTCGGGATTATTCCAATCACTCCTAATAACTATCCATCGCACACTATCCTGTATCATAGGGAGGTAGGCCTGAGCTTCCATCGTTTTGGCAGAAAATAATAATGAAAGCAATACAACTAAGGTTAAGATTCTATTTGTCATTGCAAAAAAATTAAGTGGTAAATTTTAAAAATAGTTGTTTTAGTTGCTGGCTACCCTGCTCACAACAATGCCTGATAGCCAAAAGAAATAAAATTATTCTTCCCAAACTTAAAAATAGTCTTGTTCGTTTGGTAGCTATGAAAGTCTTTAATTGCATGGCAAAGAATTTTCGAACTGCTTAACCAAGCCGCAATTTTTGAATACACAACTGCAGATAATAAGATACTCTTTGTTTGTTTTTTTTGAGGGGGGGGGAGTAAATACCTGTATTACAGCTATATATATAATTTCAATAAGCTGTTGCTTCGGCTTATTGGCTATTTGCACGAGGTTTTTCCAGAACTGCCGGTAAAAAAACATAAGGCAGGTTTTTTTGGTTTGGGGGCTAAGATAAGGTATTTTTGGTTGGATGTCAAGTGGGCTTGGGATTAAATAACCGTGTTACTATTGTCTATCAAGTTGACCACGGTCAACATGCTTAGGTATTGAAATTATTTATCAAAGAGAATGCATCACTTCCCCCCAATCAATATTATTAGCAGTAGCAAAAAATAAACTGAAACATCCTACCTTTGCAAACTGATTTTTTCAAACTTAAATTAAACCCTCATGTCTCTCAATTGTGGCATCATTGGCCTTACAAATACCGGTAAAACAACTATCTTCAACTGCATGTCGAATACCAAGGCAGAAGCTTCCAATTATGCCTTTAGTGCAACAAAATCAAATATTGGTATGGTTGAAGTGCCCGACCCGCGCCTGGATGCCATTGATGCGTTGATCCATTCGGCTAAGGTGGTTCCGGCAACAGTGGAAATTGTAGATCTGCCAGGCCTTGCCAAAGGTGCAAGTCAGGGTGAGGGAGTGGGTAATAAGTTTTTGGCTGATATTCAGCAAATGGATGCGCTGATTCATGTGCTGCGCTGCTTCGAAGACGACAACCTGGCTCATGTGGAAGGCTCTATCGATCCGGTGCGCGATAAAGATATCGTTGATTTTGAGCTGCAAGTGCGTGATCTTGAATTGGTTTCCAGAAAGATTCAACGTACTGAAAAGCTGATCAAAGCAGGCGACAAAGACGCCAAAAGAGCTATGGAGGTCTTGTTAAAATACAAAGAACACTTCGAGAATTTTGGTAATGCCCGCGATATCGATCTGAGTGATGAAGACAAAAAATATGTACACGAATTGCAACTGCTCACCGCCAAACCTGTGATTTACGTTTGCAATGTAGATGATAAATCCGCTGTTTCCGGTAATGCTCATGCCAAAGCAGTGGAAGAATTACTGAAAAATGAAAATACAGAAGTTTTGATCATCGCAGGCGAACTGGAAGCAGAGATTGCAGAGCTGGAAGATCCCGAAGATCGTGCAGTGTTTCTATCCGATGCCGGCCTGAATGAACCCGGCGTAAACAAACTGATTCGTGCAGCCTACAAAACACTTAATCTGCAAGCCTTTTTCACTGCCGGTCCTAAAGAAGTAAAAGCCTGGACCATTCGCAAAGGCATGACGGCTCCACAGGCTTCGGGTGTGATACATTCTGATTTGGAACGCGGCTTTATCCGTGCCGAAGTGATGAAGTATGACGATTTCATACAATACAAATCAGAGCAAGGCGTAAAGGATGCCGGAAAGTTTAAGGTGGAAGGCAAAAACTATATCGTGGAAGATGGCGACATTTTGCACATCCGATTTAATGTGTAAGCTGTTCAGCTTTTAGTTTTTGTTCTAATTCAAGTTGTTGTTCCCTGGTCAGATTCGATTCCTTGAGCCGATCAGCTATCAACATCCGTTTGTTTTCATCCTCATAAAAATCCTGAAGTGCTTCCGTAGCAACAAGGCTCAACCGAAAATTCCAATGAACTGCGGCTTCTATTAAATTATCGGCTATCGTTTCATTTAGACTGTTCAGCCTGGCCAAAGCCTTGATCGCATTCATGCGGGTTCGGAATTCGTACTGATTACACGAAAAGTTTATCAACTGCTCAAATGCCTGTTCATTACCGGATTGCGTCAATAACTCGAGCTGTGCAATCTTCACATTCAAACCCGGAAAACCTGTGGCTGTATCCATCAACGAAAGGTAATCCGGCAAGCGTTCCGGATTCAGTATTGCAAGCTTCCGCAATGCCAGTTCCTGATTGCCGTACGAAATATCCGACAGCACTTTTTCAAGCTCCTGAACACCTGCTGAATGATGTTCCTGCATCGCATTGATTGCCGCTCTTCGGACAAAAACATTGGTGTCACTTAAACATTTGATGACGAACATTTTACTCTCATCATTTTGATCTTCTGAAAGTTGATCCATGATTTCGGATTTGATGAGGTGAAAATCCGCTTTGCTTCCGGCTTGTAATAAGCCCATCCGTTTTTCTTCAAGCGGAAACTCACGTAAATCCAGTAAAGCTTCATAACGATCAATCATCAACTGAGCCCGAAGCAACTGATTAATTAACAGATTTGCAGGTCGTTCAAACTTTTGTTGTTTTAAAATACGATCGCCCGGGTCAAAAAGGATATAAGCCAGTTGCTTTGATTCGGGATATAAACGTTCAATCCGCTGATATTGCGTTTGGTTTATAAGTTGGAAACGATCGAAACTCCCGTCTTCAAAATGTATTTCGATAAAAGGTTTTTTAATAAATAAAGGTCTTTCAGGATTCAGCTCCTGCAGCTGCCTGATTTCCAGTATTAAGCTATCATTTTCATAAATATAATCAATTTTATAAAAGGGCTCTCCGCCTCTTTCGATCCATTGTTCAAAAAACCAATCCATGCTTCTGCCGCTGGTTTCGTAAATAGTTTTCTTAAGATCGGGCGTCCAGCTTTCTTTGTAGGCAAACTTTTTCAGATAGGCCGTTATTGATTTCTTAAAATCCACCTCTCCCATCTCATCCCGAAGCATGTCCAAAACCAGCGAACCTTTCTGATACCAGCGGGCTGCGCCTCCCAAACTGCTGGCAACAGCATAATTATCCTGTGAGGATGCATCAAGGGCAATGCTTGTTTCTTTAAGTCGTTCCCATTGGTAATAATCTTCGCCATATAGCTGCTTCTCAAATCGTTTGGCATAATAAGTCGCAAAACTTTCTGTAAGCCATACATCAGCTGGCCGAAGGTGTGAAATATAATTTCCAAACCACTGATGTACAAGCTCATGTATGTTTACATTCACATAGTTACGTTCCCAAAAAGCGCGCTCATCAATATGCAGGTAATCACCAAAAATGGTTGAGGTTGTGGTTTCCATTCCCGCATAAAGGTAATTGGCAACTGGAGCCTGCCGATAAAGTTCGTATGGATAGCCAATGCCAAACTCGTCTTCGCAAAAGGCAACCATCTCATTCATATGCTGATAGGTTGCTTCAAAATGATTTTCCCGATCGGGATAATACCACAACTCAAGAGGAAGTCCTCTTTTCGTGAGACTTTGTTTGTATTTATATCTGCCGATTACCAGTGCTGTTGAGAAAAACGGATGTGTGCGATACATTTTGTAATGCCAGCGCGACAAGCCATTTTCGAAATGCTCCACCTTTTCGCGCACGCCATTTGAAAAAACCTGGTAGCGGCTGTCGAAAGTAATGTAAAGATCCATGGTTAAGCGATCATTGGCAAAAGGCAGCCAATTGTAAGGTCGGTGAGCCCAAATTTGCCGACGCATGATTTGCATGGTATCGTCCCAGCCGACAAAATACAATTCACTCTCGGGTTTAACAAGGTATTCCAGATAAAGGCTGTGCGTTGCCCCCCGCTTGGTTTCTGATGGCAATTGGACAATAAGATCTTCCCCGGATAACTTCCAACTCGCATTGACATTATCAAGCAACAGCCTGCCAATTTTAAAATCCGGAGCCAGCAAAACCAAACTATCCACATCTGATCGGATTTGCCTGAAAAGCAGCTCCACTTTGCCTGCTACCAACCGATTGAATGGATCAATACGAATGTCGGCAGAAAGATGTTCCAGATCGACTAATTTCTCAGGAATAAACCGATGTGGCTCTTGTTGAAATACCAGAAATTCCTGTGTAAATCCAAAACGAAGCAGCCCAAAGTGAATAAAAACAAGCAAACAAAAAAAACGTAAACCGGCTCTAATCATATTATTGGAATAAAGCGCAATTTACGTTTTTTGATGCAATCTATCCTGAGGTTTTCAAGAATTGCTAAATGCCAGTTTGCCCTCCCGATAATCCACCAGAATCGTCTTGGTTTTATCCACAACATCCGACAGGATCATTTTCGAAAGCTCATTCAGCAATTCGCGCTGCAAAACACGTTTTACAGGTCGGGCACCATATTGAGGATCAAAACCTGCTTCGGCCAGGTGATCAAGTGCAGCACCCGAAATCTCAACCCGAATACCATTTTTCAGTAACATTTTCCTCACATGTTCAAATTGCAGCTGCACCACTTCTTTGATCTCAGCTTTGGTTAGTGGTTTGAACATGATGATGTCGTCAATCCGATTCAAAAACTCAGGCCGGAGTTGCTGTTTGAGCAGCTGAAAAACTTCCAATCGCGTACGTTCAAAATCTGTTTCAGAAACTTCTTGCGTATTTTCGTTTCCAAGGTTTTGCTGGATAATATGCGAGCCAATATTGGAAGTCATGATGATGATCGTATTTCTGAAATCTGCTGTGCGGCCTTTGTTATCCGTCAGTCGGCCATCATCCAGTACCTGAAGCAAAATATTAAACACATCGGGATGGGCTTTTTCTATCTCATCGAGCAGCACAACGGAATAAGGTTTGCGCCTGACGGCCTCCGTGAGTTGTCCGCTTTCATCATAGCCCACATATCCGGGAGGCGCACCGATCAATCGCGAAACAGCATGTCGTTCCTGATATTCCGACATATCAATGCGCACCATAGCCTGCTCATTATCAAATAAAAACTCAGCCAGTGCACGTGCCAGTTCTGTTTTTCCCACGCCGGTAGTTCCCAAAAAAACAAAAGAACCGATCGGACGTTTGGCATCCTGCAAACCCGCTCTGCTGCGGCGAATCGCATCTGCCACAGCAACAATAGCTTCATCCTGACCAACCACCCGCTGATGCAATTCATCTTCCAATTTCAAAAGCTTTTCGCGTTCGCTTTGTAACATTTTACTCACCGGAATGCCCGTCCAGCGCGAAACAATTTCTGCAATATCTTCTGCCGTCACCTCTTCATTGATCAAAGGATTCTCACCCTGCACCTTTACCAAATCGGCTTTAGCACTTTCGATCGCTTTTTCTGCCTCACCAATCCTGCCATAGCGCAGTTCGGCCACACGACCAAAATCGCCATCACGCTCGGCTTGTTCGGCTTCCAGCTTAAACTGTTCGATGTTTTTCTTTTCCTGTTGAATCTTTTCGACCAGCGTTTTTTCAGCTTCCCAGCGGGCACGAATCTGGTTGCGTTCATCGGTGAGTTCAGCAATCATTTTGGAAATGACATCCAGTTTGGGCTGATCTTTTTCGCGACGAATGGCCTCGCGTTCAATTTCCAATTGTCTGATCCTGCGCTCAATTGTTTCCAAATCCTCAGGCAATGAATTGATTTGCAGCCTCAAACGAGACGCAGCCTCATCAATCAGGTCAATGGCTTTATCAGGCAAAAAACGATCGCTGATATAACGCTGCGAAAGCTCAACCGAAGCAATTACGGCTTCATCCAGGATACGAACCTTATGATGACTTTCGTAACGTTCCTTGAGTCCACGAAGGATAGAAACTGCATCTTCGGTATCCGGCTCATTAACCATCACCAATTGAAACCTGCGTTCGAGTGCTTTGTCTTTTTCAAAGTATTTTTGATACTCTTTTAAGGTTGTGGCACCAATTGCCCTTAGCTCACCTCGCGCCAAAGCAGGTTTCAGGATATTGGCTGCATCCATGGCACCTTCGCCCTTGCCGGCTCCGATCAGGGTGTGAATCTCGTCGATAAACAATACTACTTCTCCTTCTGATCCAATCACCTCACGCACAACACTTTTCAGGCGTTCCTCAAATTCTCCTTTATACATAGCTCCGGCGACCAAAGCACCCATATCCAGTGAGTAAATCTGTTTACTTTTCAGGTTTTCGGGCACATCGCCATTGATAATACGATGAGCCAAACCTTCGGCAATGGCCGTTTTCCCAACGCCTGGTTCACCAATCAAGATCGGATTGTTCTTGGTTCGGCGCGACAAAATCTGCAATACCCTTCGGATTTCATCATCACGGCCAATCACCGGATCCAGTTTTCCTTCGCCAGCCAATTGATTCAGATTACGGGCATAGCGATTCAGCGCATCATAATTTTGCTCAGCATTCTGGCTGTCAACTTTTTTGCCCTGACGCATTTGTTTGATGGCTTCAATCAGCTCATTACGTTTTATCTGGCTGTCTTTCAACAGCGTTGAGGCAGTGCTTTTGGTGTCGAAAATTGCCAGCAATAAATGATCAAGCGAAACAAAGTCGTCTTGAAAGAGCTTGGCATTTTCCTGCGCTTTTTGAAGGGCTTTGGCCGTTTCCTGGGCATAAAATTGCTCGTCTTCATTTTGCACCTGAGGTAAACTTTCGATGGTACGATCGAGCACTTTTTTAAAATTGTTAGCATCAACCTGCAATTTATTAAGCAGATTTGGAATCAGGTGTTCGTCCTCCTCAATGATTGCTGCAAGCAGATGCACATTTTCGACTGATTGCTGTTGATGCGTAGCAGCAATTTGTTTAGCTTTTGCAATTGCTTGCTGCGCCTTTACAGTAAACTGATTTAAGTTCATTACATTCATTTTCTTTGCTTTACATCAAAATCTTTACCATTATCAAATCTTTCCCAAATTCGGAAAATATGTCGGTATCCGGAATTCTTTGCTGGCAATTTGGCAACAGATCAAGCCGTGATTTGGCTTTCTGATCAACTTTAATTTAGTCAGAAGTAAGATTTATACTACTTTTACGCCCGAAAACGAATATTTTTATCACAAAACAATTACTATAATTGCTTTATATTCAATTATTTAATTTATGTCATCAATCAGAACTATCATAAGCGGAACCGGTAGTTACATCCCGGAGAACATCATAAAAAACAGTGATTTCGTAAAACAGGTTTTCTTCGAAAAAGACCAAACAGAAATTGAGAGTCCGGGTGAAGAAGTTGTGAGAAAATTCAAAGACATTACGGGTATCAGTGAACGCCGGTGGGCTAGTGACAACGAAAACAATGCCGACATGGCGGCTATTGCGGCCAGACGTGCCATAGAAGATGCAGGCATCGATCCCGAAACCATTGATCAGATCATCGTAGCTCATAATTATGGAAATGTGTTGAAAGGAAGTATTCAATCAGATACCGTTCCGAGTATGGCATCACGGGTGAAGCATAGATTAGGCATCAAAAACAACCAATGCGTGCCTTATGATGTGCTTTTTGGCTGTCCGGGCTGGATACAGGGAATGATACAGGCCGATGCCTATATTAAATCCGGCCTGGCCAAACGTTGCCTGGTAATCGGCTCCGAAACCCTGTCGAGAGTTGTGGATGTTTACGATCGGGATACCATGATTTTTTCGGATGGTGCCGGTGCTGCAATAGTTGAGGCCAATTCCAAAGATGACGGTTCGGGAATTATCTCAACAGCAAATATGTCGCATACCGAAGAAGAGGTGGATTACCTGTATTATGGAAAATCCAATGCCCCGGAAAGTAATCACGAGATAAAATATATCAAGATGCTCGGGCGAAAGATTTATGAGTATTCACTCAATTACGTTCCCGAAGCGATGAAAATTGCCTTGGATAAATCAAGTATTCCCATTGAATCCGTTAAAAAAGTCCTGATTCATCAGGCCAATGAAAAAATGGATGCAGCCATTGTGCAGCGTTTTTATCGGAAATATGGAATCAAGATAAATGTAGAAGCAGTGATGCCTATGAGTATTCGCGAATTGGGTAATAGCTCAGTAGCAACAGTTCCAACGCTTTACGACATGGTTTTGAAAGATCAGATACCAGATCATCATATCGAAAAGGGTGATATTTTGCTCTTTGCTTCGGTGGGAGCCGGAATGAATATTAATGCTTTTGTTTATCAACAATAAATCACGAAAAAAAGCATTAATAAGTAGTGATAAATTCCATTGCAAAATGACAAACACTACTTCGAAAATACTTGTTGTTGGTGCTTCTGAAAATCCTGCCCGCTTTGCCAACAAAGCTGTAAAAATGCTCAGGTCGTATAACCATGAAGTAATGGCTTTTGGCCTTAGGCGAGGAAAAATAGCGGATGTAGAAATACAAACGATCTGGCCAGAAAAAGAGTCCATTGACACCATAACCTTATATATTGGTCCGCAACGTCAACCAGATTTTTACAATAAACTACTGGATATCAAACCCAAACGAATCATATTTAATCCCGGAACAGAAAATCCCGAGCTGATCAGGCTGGCACAGGATGCAGGAATAGAAACCGTTTTGGATTGTACGCTGGTGATGTTAGAAACCGGCACATTTTAAGCATAAAGCTGTATCAATTTTATTAATTTTGCACCGCTATAATGTTCAATACTAAATCGATGATGAAGACAATCCGATCAGGAGTTTCTGCTTTTACGCTGCTTGTTTTTTTTGTTAGTCTATTATCGGGATTCCACTTTTCGGCCGTGGCTCAGGTAGATTGTCAGATCAGTGCTGATGCGCCCATGCCTTTGTGCTACGGTCAGCTTGTGAAGCTGGAGGTAACGGAACAGGAAAACGTAATTTATGCCTGGTCAACCGGTGATGTAACCTCCAGTATTGAATTTTTTGCCACAGAAACTGCTGATTATCAAATCACAGTGACAGACACCCTCACAGGAGAAATTTGCGAGAGTGCTCCTTTTACCATCGAAGTACGACCAAAATTTGATATAGCGATAGAGCAGATGCAACTCACCTGTACCAATGGCGACAACGACAACGGCAACACAGCCATGATCAGTGCTGCTGCCTCAGGCGAATCAAGCACTTATGAATATCGCTGGCAGGTGTCTCCGATTCAGATCGCTCCCGGAAATCCGGCTATGGCGATTGGCCTGAAAGCTCATCAGTGGTACTTCATCACTATTGAAGACGAATTTGGCTGCATACAAACTGATTCCATATATACCAATGCATACAGCAATCCTTTGGTTGAGATAGAAGCCGATCCCGATACGGCTTACATTCAGAATCCCTATATTGATTTTTCTTTCACCAATCTATCGGCCGACAGCATTGAAATCACGAATCACTTTTGGCTGTTTGGCGACGAAAGCCCCAGCTCCGAACTACTTACTCCTCAGCACCTTTACACCGAAGAAGGCGATTACAATGTAATCCTTACAGTAGTGAATCCTCAGGGTTGTGATACAGTTTTTGTGAAGCAGGTTAAGGTATTGCCCATCAAATTGAAAATCCCAAATGTCATCACACCCAATGGTGATAATATCAACGACTTTTTTGTGATCACCGAGGCACCGCCAAATGATTCAGAAGAAGATAACAGCACTTTAAAATCATTGGCTAACAATCAGTTCAGACCACTTAACGATTATTACAAAAGCACTACACTGGTTATTTTTAACCGGCACGGCCGCAAAGTATATGAATCGGTAAACTATCAAAACGATTGGGATGGAGGCGGCCTCAAAGACGGCACCTATTTCTATGTGTTGAAATGTGATGGCTACAAAAGCAATGAGGTTTACAAAGGTTCGATTACCATCATCGGCAGCACAAACTAAAGCGTTGTGGTTTAAATCGCAGATTAATATTACTTTTGCATCTACAAATTGAGTAAAACCCTTAGTGTTATGAAATTTAGGTTGATTGCCCTGCTGATGTGGATATTGATTGGTTTTGGATGTAACAATTCCGATCAAAAAGTGAGTGGTGAGCTTGT
>DJWN01000054.1 GCA_002440975.1 Bacteroidales bacterium UBA6229 | reverse complement strand
TTTTTTTATAATTTAGCCTGACTAAGCAATAAGTTGTCTTAAAAACTACAACAGCCTGTATTTATTGTCTGTTGGCGGCAAAGATAGCTATTTTATTACAGCTTTTTGTTTGCGTTATAAGCATAGATTATGTCCATTATGTAAATGAAATTATGAAAATTATTGCAGTTGTTTGCGGGGGTGATTCCGGGGAGTTTGATATTTCGATGAAAAGCGGGAGGGTTGTGCTGGCAAATCTTAACAAGGATAAATACCAGGGATTCCTTGTTTTGATTTCAAAGAAAAAGTGGGCTGTACTCTTCGAGAATGGTGATGAAGCTGCTATTGATAAAGATGATTTTAGTTTTATTTATGAGGATCGAAAGATGGTTTTTGATGCTGTTTTTAATGCGATTCACGGAAACCCGGGCGAAAATGGAATATTGACCGGTTATTTTGATTTACTTGGAATTCCTTATACTTCATCCGGACACACGACCTCGGCCCTTACTTTTCATAAGGATTTT
Source organism: Bacteroidales bacterium UBA6229 (assembly GCA_002440975.1). GTDB lineage: Bacteria > Bacteroidota > Bacteroidia > Bacteroidales > F082 > UBA5536. Next base: position 21,377 of record DJWN01000054.1, on the reverse strand, counting down.
TGCAAGAGGGTAGTGCAATCACATGGCTATAGAGTGGCTAAGTCGGTTTTGATCAATGCGGGTGAAATCTATGATTCAGATCAGATCATCTCGTTTTTAGGTGGATTGCCGGTTTTTGTAAAACCCAATAATGGCGGATCGAGCGTGGGAATCACGAAGGTGAAGAAAATTGAAGAATTCAAGAATGCAATTCAAACGGCCTTAAAGGAAGATCATCAGGCTTTGGCCGAATCTTTTGTTCAGGGGCGCGAAATCGCCTGTGGGGTGATGGAGAATAACAAACGCTTGATAGTTTTTCCATTAACTGAAATTGTAAGCAAGAATGAGTTTTTTGATTACGAAGCCAAATATACCAAGGGAATGGCCGACGAAATTACGCCAGCACCCATTAGTGAGGAAGATGAGCTCTGGATCAAATCAACGGCTGCGCAATTGTATCCCATTCTGGAGTGTAGAGGTTTCGTGCGCTTTGATTTTATCCTTACTACGGATGAGCTTTTCTTTATTGAAGTAAATATTGTTCCGGGGATTTCTGAAGCGAGTATCTTGCCTCAGCAAGCTGAATTTATGGGGATAAGTTTGGCAAAACTATTTGATATGGCATTGGAGAATATCTGCTCCTGAGTGCTATTGTTTTTGCAAAAAGCTAATAAGATTCTGTGTGGCAAGGGCTCTGTGACTGATCTTGTTTTTTAATTCGGCAGGCATTTCTGCAAAACTTTGTTGGTATTCATCCGGAACAAAAACAGGATCGTAGCCAAAACCACCTTTTCCGGTAGGTTGCGTAAGGATTTGTCCACAGATTTTTCCTTCGAAGAGATGCAATTGTTTCTCCCAAAACAGTGCAATCACTGTTTTGAAGCAGGCTTTTCGGTTTTGTTTATCTTTCATTTCAAGGAGTAGTTTATCCACATTGTCTTGATAGCTGGCCTTTGCACCTGAATATCTTGCCGAAAAAACTCCGGGCATGCCATCAAGTGCTGCTACTTCAAGTCCGGTATCATCAGCAAAGCAATTTTCGGTTGTGAGGTCGAAGATATAACGGGCTTTTTGGATGGCATTTTGTTCAATTGTTGGAGAGGTTTCAGGGATATCACCGTGAAAATCAATGTCAGCAAGGCTGAGTACTTGAAATTGGTTACCCAGAATAGCGTTAATTTCTTGAAGTTTGTGCTGGTTGTTGGTGGCAAAAATCAGTTTTTTCATCGTATTGGCGTAACTCATTAAAAAAACCGGCTACCACATAAATTTCGCGGTAGCCGGCTTCTTAGCATTTGCTTAAGGTAATCTTACGGCTTCGTAGTTGGCCACATTGACCTTTGGTATTCTGGCATTGTATTTTTTATTGATTGCGTCAATAAAAGTGTTGGCAGCCAGCGCATTACCCTGAGGTGTGAGGTGAACACCATCTGTTGAGAAAGCATTTCCGGTTACAAATTCAGTGGTGAAAAGTACTCCATCCATTTTGATTCCGGTAGTTGATCCCTGATTTAAAAGTTCGTTCATATCTACCAGGGCCAGATCATGACTTTGAGCAGCTGTCTCAATAATCTGGTTATAGGCAACGATGGCAGCATCAATCTCAGATTTTTCATCGCGTGTAATGATAAACTGCCCGTGAACGGGTTTCATGCTTCCCCAATATCCACATTTCAGCGAATCTTGCGGGATGGAGAGTAGTACGAGTTCGTCAGATTCAATTTGTCTGATACGCAGCATTTCATAGCCAGGAGGAGTTGGAATGCTTGGATCCTGAATCACCATTGGGTTAGCTCCTAATTTGAAGCTGATTTGATGAGGCAGATCAAATTGTTCCATTAAGGCATTGTATTGTGCATATCCGGCATTGAGTTGATCAACCAATGCTTGATCCTGCAATACAATTGGATTATAAGGAACAGTAGTGAAATAAGGAAGATCAGTTATGTCGGGGATGTTGGCAATGGCACCAGCTGTTGCAGTAGTTTTAAAAGTGCCGATAATGGCCTCCATACTTGCAGCAAAGGTTCCAACAGCAGTGATTTCATCCGCTGCTCCACCAGCCAGGGCATAGGTTAATACATCATTATTTCCAATCCATAGCGTGAAAAATGTTGGTTGAATAAGACCAATTTCATCGATTACAGCATTAGATGCATCACTGGCAAATCTTGCATAGAAAGGATTGAGGCCGGCATAACCTGGAACAATTAAATGAGTGACTTTTGCTCCCGGAACACCGATATTATGGAAAGGGCCATCGGCAGCAACACTTGTGCCAAGCAAAATAGCCAGCTCCTGCAGCGTGGCATTCGGATTAGCCGGAACTGGTGCCAATGAAGTGTTTCCGAGGCAGTCTGTTGAATAACCCATTACGAGTTTTGTTCTCAAAGAAGCACCCTCGGTTCCAACTCCGTCTTCGCTGTTAATGTAAGGGATTTTAAAAGCTCCCTGACGACCAACTGCTTCAAACTGTTTGGCAAGGATAGCCGTGTAGGAATTTTCCTGTCCTGAACGGTATAAAGCCCCGCCAGCATAGCCTGCCGTAAGCGAATTACCGGCCGACATATAGACAGAGAAATCTGCATTTCCCTTTGTTGGTTCAAATTCGTTTATTTCTGGTTGACAGGCCCACATCGACACTGCAGCAACCAATACAAATAATATTCTCAATTTCATATTGTCATTTTTTTAAGATTAGAAACGATACGACACGCCAATACCCGGGATATAGGCAGCTGATTTGTAAGTGCCACCAAACTGATCAGGTTCATAGGTTTTAGTAGCCTGCAAACCATTTATCTGCAAGTAGGATAAATCTATACTCAGCTTCTCCGAAGGTGTAATACTTAAACCCAAAGTAAAAGCCAGATTGTTGAGACTTACCGTTTCGGGGGTAAAATATTTTTCGTTTGTCGGGCTTGGATCATAGTATCCGCCAATACGAAATGTGAGCAGGTCGCTGTAAACGTATTCGGCACCGATTCTTGGAATAAAGGTGTCCTTATAATCGCACTGGTTCTTTGAGTTTAAAAGCTCTCCTTTTTCTTCAAATTTAAATTCAAGCTCCTTATAAGTACTCCACATCACATAATTAATTTCGGCTGATACGAGCAGTTTTTCTGTTGCCTGATAGGATACACCAAAATCAAGGTTGGCAGGCATAGGAAGTGCTGCATCGAATTTGTTTTCGCTTGGGATATTGGCTTCCACAGCTGTTGGAACATTGAAGCTGGCATCGCCACCAGTGATTTCCATCATAATTTCTGAACGATAATTCAATCCAAGCGAAAACTTTTCGCTGGCATTATAGTACACGCCTGCATTAAAGCCAATATTGGATGTGCTGCCTTCAAGTTTCACATAACTATCAGAGCCATAATTCAGACCCTTTTGTAGTTCAACTGTTCCTGTTGCATAAACAAGTCCAGCACCAATGCCAAGTTTATCATTAATCTTATACGCCACTGTGGGTTGAAAGTAAATAGCCTGTAAGGCAATATTCTGAATGAGCAACCTGCCTGCCCAGTTGTCTTCCCACTTGGCGGAACTGCCATAAGGTGTATATACAGCCAGGCCTACAGACCATTTCTCATTGATCTTACCGGCACCATAAAAATAAAATGGAGTACTCATGCTGTTATCTGTTTCAGCAATAAGGTCTGATTCAGATTTCTGAAAGCTGATCCGCGAAATAATTCCACTTGCACCCAGTGCAAAGTCGGTTTTGGTTTGCATCAATGCCAAAGCTCCGGGATTATAGAACATTGAAGTGGCTCCCATTTGTAAGGCAGTACCCGTTAGCCCCATACCTGTGCTTTTGTTACTTTGCAGGCGCACCTGGTAACCGCCGGCATGAAGAGTTAGCAGACCCATCACCAGTATTGTGGTGATAATAAACTGTTTACGCATATATTTGTTTTTTAATTTAATCGGCGCAAGGTACAAAATTTTTGATTGAAGCATTCTAATCATTCGGGCCAGCAAAAAAATCGCAAAAATACTTTTGTAAGATCACGAATTAAGTTGCCAATTTACAGGAAGGAGGCCATTGCTTTGAAAATAATGATTGGCCTTTGAAAAATGTTTGCAACCCAAAAAGCCTCTTGAAGCAGAAAGCGGAGAGGGGTGTACTGTTTTAAGAACCAGGTGTTTAGAAGTGTCTATTAATTGCTCTTTACTGATCGCATGATTTCCCCAAAGCATAAATACTACACCGGCACGAAATTCGGAAACAGCTTTAATTGCTGCATCGGTAAATTTTTCCCATCCTTTTCCGGCATGGGAGGCTGCCTTGCCCGATCGCACCGTTAAAGAGGTGTTGAGTAAAAGAACCCCCTCCGATGCCCATTTCTCTAAATTCCCTGTTTTCGGAGCTGTGATCCCCAGATCGGACGCCAGTTCCTTATAGATATTTACCAGACTTGGTGGAGGTTTTATACCTTCCGGTACTGAGAACGCCAACCCGTGTGCTTGCCCTGGACCATGATAAGGATCCTGACCCAGGATAACTACTTTTACTGCAGGTAGTGGTGTTTTGTTGAAGGCATTAAAAATCAATTTAGCTGGTGGAAAGACGTTATAATGAGACATTTCCTCTTTCAAAAAACTCTTGAGTTCACTAAAATAGGGTGCTTCAAATTCAGGCTGCAACACTTTATACCAACTGTCATCAATCTTGGGTTTGACCGGCATATATTTCTTAGTTTGAACAATATTAAACTTTGTTTTTTGTTTTTTAAAAGATTATATGTTACTTTGTAACAAATTTTGTAATGGATAATTAACTTCTGCTAAGGTATGAAAAAAATTGCTGTCCTAATTTTATTTGTTTTTGTCGTATCGCTTGCAGCTACTTCTTGCAAATCGACAAGTAAATGTGCTGCTTATGGTGAATCGCATAAATTTCAGCGCGAAACACGCTATTAATTGGTCGGACTTTTTTGTCAGGTGTCCGCTGTTTTAATAATTTAATCATGCAGCAGGCCTCAATGTATTTATTGATCTTACTCCTGGTTTTTTCAGGAGTTATTTTTGGTCAGGATCTTCAAAATGATGAGTTGGATGATGTGGCCGAACAGATTATTTATAATCGGGAACGAACCGGTAATGTAACAGCGCATAACCTGGGTTTTGCGATGAGTTATAAACCCGGACGCAATAAAAACGCTTTCACAACTACCCTTTTAAATATTGAGTTATTGACAATGAAATCACCTAAACAGTTGAAACTCATTAATGCTAATTACAATAATTCGAAAAGGTATGTTTATGGAAAACTTAATGATGTTTTTATTTTGCGTGGCGGTTATGGTGTGAAAAAGTTATTGAATCAAAAACCTTATTGGGGTGGTATTGAATTGAGGTGGCTGCTCGAAGGCGGGGCAAGTATTGCCTTTCAAAAGCCTTACTATTATTTTGTGATCAATATAGAGCAAGGTGTAAATGGTAATCTTGTGATTGATACCAAGCGTTATAACGAAAACTCAACTTCAACGCATGATATCTATGGCAGAGCTCCATTTACCAAGGGGTTGGGTGAAATTTCACTTCGCCCCGGATTGTATTTTAAGTCGGGTTTGAATTTTGAGTTTGGCTACATAAAAACTCAGATTAAGGCTGCAGAAGTAGGTGCTGCAATTGATTTCTATCCGCAGGGAGTAACGATCCTTGCTGACAATAAAGATCAGAAATTTTTCCTGACGTTTTACATTAGTTTTGGTTTTGGAAAGCGGTTTAATTTCTATAGGTAAAGCTTAGGATTAGCTGGTTTACACAATCCAGCTTAGTTTTCCTGAAAGTGTAAGTCTCTATAAAGTTGTTTCCCTAAGATTTGAGATGTGCGTATTTGCATTGAGAAATGGTATTAAGCTTGGATATTTAATTCATCTTAGGTTTGGCAAATGGAGTTCTACTTACCAAACAGCTTTGTTATCAAAAAGTATATAAAAAAACACCTGCTGAATCAATATCAACAGGTGCTTTTTTGTAATTTATTTGAAAAAGCTTATTCAATGATAAGCCTTTGCGTGAAGGCATTTGAATCATGGATTAATTTTACAAAATACAATCCTGACTTAAAGTCTTCGAGTTGAATTGTAACCAATTGTTTATCAATCCCAAGAGTTATTTCCTGTTCATATACTTTACTGCCAATGATGTTGTAAATTTCCAGACGAGCCTGTTGGAAGTTTGCCGATTCAATCTTTAATTGAATATAATCGTTGGCAGGGTTTGGATAGAGCTTGAAAGCCTGTTGGAATTGTTCCTCAACAGAAGTTTCGTTAGCTGTTGTAAAACTCCAGGTTTCGCTCCAGGCTGTTGAATCCAGGCCTTGAATTGCTTTCACACGCCAGTAGTAAGTTGCAAGCGGATCGAGCATAAACATATGTTGCCAGAAGTTATGTTCAACAACTTCAATCTCTCCATTTGGAAAATCGGGTGCTTTGTCAAGGGCAACCATATATTTTTGTGCTCCATGAATCTCGTTCCATGCAAAACGTGGCACGCGGGCAACTTCGGTAGCATTGTTAGCGGGTGCTGTTAAAACAACTGTACTAATTGTGTTAAATTTGAAAGCAGGAGACCAGTCAGAAACACCACCAGCATGACGTGCATTCACTCTCCAATAATAATCCTGGCCAAATGACAGACCAGTTATGTTGTAACTTGCCACATTAGTTTCATAGGTATAGGCATCTAAAAAGTCCTGATTAGGAGCAATTTGGATGGTATAGCGTGCTGCACCGCTTATTGAATCCCAGGTTAAGGTAGGATCGAGAACAATTTCAGTGGCATTATCAGCAGGAGTTTTCAAAGTTGGATTAGAAATTACAGTGAAAGAGGCAGCAGATGACCAATCTGAGGTGGCAGCGGCATGTTTTGTTCTCATCCTGAAATAATGATTTTTGCCGAATAACAGATTGTTAAGCCTGTATTCCAGGATGCTGCCTGCCACTGTATAACTTTTCAGGTATTCACTGTTAAAGCCATCGCCCTGATAGGAGATTACGATACCACCGTTTCCTACAATGTAGCCACTATTTTCATCAAACAAATGGATATCGCCTAAGTCGTTTCCTGTTCCACTGGCAGCAAGTTCCCAGATGGTTCCGTTAAATACAGCTAAATTTCCGTTGCGGCCAACCAAATATCCTGTTTCAGCATCCAGAAATTGAATGCCTTGCCAATCGCGGTTTCCCAATATTTGTTCAGTCCAATCGGTGCCGTTAAAATTGTACAAGCGACCTCCCTTGGCACCTGCCCAAATATTGTCGGATCCAAGCATCCAAACACACAGCATATCTCTGTTTCCGGTTGAATAAGTTGTCCAGTTGCTGCCATCAAAAACAGCACTGTTTCCTGAAGCTCCGGTAATCACAATATTTTCACTATCGATTCCATGAATAGAAAAAAGGTGACCCGTAAGTCCCACATCAATCTGGTTCCAATCTGTCCCATTGTAATGCATTACAGTACCATTGTTACCAACGGCATAACCATCTGTTTCTGAAACAAAGAATAATGCATTCATGTCCTCGGTTGTTCCTGATTCCACTACTGACCAGGAGTTGCCATCAAAATGGAGTAATTTACCACCAACTCCAACTATCCAGCCTGAATTAGCAGAAGTAAAAAAGACATCAAGTAAATCACTGGTCACTGGGCTTTCAGCTCCTGACCACGCATTATTTTCATATTTCACTATGGTTCCAGATGCTCCAACTGCCCAAGCAGTTGTTTCGTCAACCTCAAACACTCCAAATAGATTATTGCTTTGACCCGAACTTTCGGTACGCCAACTATAAGCAGTGTCAACCTCAATATCATATCCGGTTACGCCTGTTATTTCATTCCATTTAAGTAAGGCATCCGGATTTTGAATGGAGGCATTTGCCGGTGAGGTAATGGTAACTGTTTTTACTACCGTGAATGACCAGGGTGTTGACCAATCTGAGGTGGCGATACCATCATTTGCTCTAACGCGCCAGTAATAGGTTTCATTAAAATTCAGCTCCGACATTTCATAGGCCGTAACACTTGTTTGAGGGAAGGATACCGGATTATCAAATGTTTCATCCTGCGAAAGCTGAACTTCATATACAACCTCTGTTCCTTGTCCGGCAACAGCATTCCAGTCGAGCAGTGCATTAGGCATCTGATTAGTGGCTCCATTTGCTGGTGCTTTCATCTCGGGTGTGTAAATACGCTCCTGTGCTGAAAGTTGTAATCCAAATATGAGCACTATGATTAAAACGGATAAAAATCTTTTCATTGTTTACTTGATTTTGAGGTCAATATTCAATTAATAAATGAAGAATTTCAGGGCTTTACTTGCGTTACCACTGTCGAGCCTTAAAATATAAGCTCCACGTTTCAGCTTGTCCATATTCAATTCGGTCTGGTGGGGTCCTTTGCTGAGGTTGCCAAGGTTCTGCGAAATAATTTGTTTTCCTGAAAGATCAAACACCTGATAACTTACGTTTGCATTTTGTAATATCTCAAACTTCAAAGTTGTAAAGGTATTTACCGGATTGGGATACAGCGCAACTGCCAGTTCGTCAGGATGATTGGCAAGTATAGGATTTTCTTCTATTCCAACAGGTTTTCTGAAGTTATTACATCTGAAGAAACCTCTTCCAAATGTTGCAGCATAGATAATACCATAGTTATTTGTGCCAGGATAATGTAGTACAGTAGTGTCAATATTGATCAATTGAACAGTATCAGCAGCTTTGTTAATCCATTGCTGTTTAAGGTCGAAAACAGGCACGTCACCCATTTCGCTTTGTTCGGCAACCCAAAACGGACTGCTGGTAAAAATATCATCAGTGATAAAGATTCCGTGTTCGGTTCCCAGCATGGCCTTCTCAGGATTGCTCATCTCAATGATAGAGGAATAAACGGGCATTTTGGGCAAATTACCCTGTTTGCTCACAAAAGTTGGTTCTGCATCCAAGGCATTTGTTGTCATTAAAACATAATGCTCATTGCCATAGTTGGCAAGCGTAATCATTACATTGTTCGGATTATTGGGGTCAACAGCAATGGAAGTGATTGATTGACTGATAGGATCGGAAGTTCCGGGAATGTTAACCGGTAATTGACGGGTAGCAATGATACATTGTGGGCTTGACACATCTGCCAGATCAAAATTATGTGCCAGTGCAATGTTCGAAATACGAAATAGTTTTCCATCTTTGGTTCCTACAAAGAGGTGGTTAGCATCCTTTGAATAAGCAATGGATTGAGGAACACCTGAGAAATTAACACTTGTATTAGCGATCTCGAACCATTCGGGCTGAACTCCAAAATTCAACAGGTCTTTGGTCATCCAAATCCTGTTAGCTGTGGCAATAAACAACCTGGTCGAAATTATATCTTTAATTCTAATCGAATCGCCACTTTGCAGCGATGTGGGCAGTGTATAATAGAATGGATGTTCAAAGTTTGAGCTCTTCACTTTTAACACTTCACCAGCTGCATAATTTTTTCGGGCATGAAAAGTTATTGAATCTCTGCTGTTTTCGTTGTCATAGCTTTCCCATAACGCAATAGGAGTTATGAATGATGTATTACTGATTTGATCAGACAAAAACTGCGTAGATAGCGTGAAGCCCATATCTTCGGTCCGGTCAATACTTCCTGCTTCTGAGCTAAGTACCGCAGCATCTGGATTGATGGTCGAAACGACTGTAGAACCTCCATTATCCGGGCTGGAAACAGTGTAAATGATTTCACCTTGTTTTGAGGTATTTCCAGTGGAAGAAACATAGATTGTACCATTATCCTGAGATCCGCCAACTACTCTGTTTTCCTGTCCGGTAGGGGCAACGGTGTAGAACCTGGAAGTGATGAAATTACGATTCGCATTTTGGAAAGTAAAATTATCACCGGAAATAGTACCCTTAAATATCCCTGCATCAGTTCCAATATAGATCTGATTTGGCGCATTGGGGTTGAATGCTGTAATATGTTGTCCTCTATGTACATAGAGAGGATTCAGATCGGAAGCAAAGTTGTCTGATTTAGTCTCCCATGAATAGAATCCAACTTCAGTAATTTTTTTGCCCTGCCAAAGGTTAACGGCATTTATCAGGATGCGGTCAGGATCATTTGGGAAAACAGTGATACAATTATTGTAGTTTCCATAGTCTTCATAAACATTTTCTGATGTAGTTGCCGGAAGTATTACATTCCAGGTGTCACCTTTATCAGATGATGCATAAATGCCTAAATGAACACCATAAATTGTAACGGCACTGGCATATAGCTTATTTGGATCTGAGGGAGCAATGGCTAATTCGAGACGGCTAACGCCAGATGCAGGTAATGAGATGGAGTCGCCAGTTGAGCGATTTACAAAAGCATTTACATCACCAAGCTTGGAGATATAACATTTGTTATTAACGCTGGCAACCACAATGCCATCATTACCAACTTTTACGTCTGTGGCATTCAAATTCAGTTCAGCACCATCCTCATCTGCTGCAACCGTCCAGCTGTTTCCACCATCAGTCGATACCATCAGTCCGCTATTGGTTGCTGCAAACACATGGCCTGCTTCATTCACGGCAAGTTCGTTTACAAATGCCCAGGAAGCAGAATTATCATTAGCAACAGGCAAAGTACTTTCGAGCTGAACAAAATTTTCGCCATCAGTTGACTTGAAAACTCCCTGACCTACCAGCCCGGTAGTATAATTATAATCGATTAGTCCGTTTAGTTTCTGGGCTTCGAATCCATCACCTGTTCCAACATAAATGTCTCCATTGGGTGCCTGAACCATACAGCTCACTAACATATTGATATTACTTGCTCTCGTCCAGGTTATTCCATTATTCACTGATTTCCAAACTCCGCCACCACTTGCACCAATCAATATATTGCCTTCATTTCCAGGTTTGTTGTCGAATAAAATGGCTTTTACCTGTCCGCCAAAATTATCGGGGCCAAGATTAGTCCAGTTTAAGGCTTCGCGATTGCGGGTTTCGGCCATTGCCCGGGTCTGGTTTATCGCTTCTAACACGTCTCTGACATCGATAGTGCCATTATGTTGGTTAGCTCTCAAGCTTTTTAAATAGGATTCGGCAGTGTACTGCTGATCTTTTTGAGGTGCCTTGATATCCTCATTTTCCGGGGTTCCGGCTAAAAGACTTGTTCCGGCTAAGAGTGTGAGTGTCAATAATAAACTTAACGGTAGAAATCCTTTTTTCATATCATGTAATTTTGATTATATTTCAGTTCTTTGACTGTTTCAAATAGTGGCACAAGTTACAGCAAATAATGAAACCTGCAACACTTAAAATCGGTTTTTCTTTAACAATCCTTAACGTTTGTGCTGGTTTTATTTAACGCAACAAAGATAAACTTAAAATTTATTAACGCAACAGTATTCCAGTTTTCGGTTAATGGCCTTAAGTTTGAGGAGATTACAACCTGCTGATTCATTGCTGGCTATTGGTTTTTGGGAGATGATCCGGACGGTATTTACTCAAAGACTAACGAATCATTAACAACTAACATTATTTGATAGTTAATATTTTTGCCATGATCCCGGAAAACTATTTGCGGTGTTTTAGTGATGGCCCAGTCAACTGCCCGCCACATCGAGTCGTTATACACGGCTGTATAATATAAGGTGTCGATATTTTTTACTGTGAACTCGGCGGACGAAACGGGCACGTAATCGCTGGTTACATCCTCATAATGGTAATGCCCGATAAATGGTGGCGTACTTAAACTCAGCTCTTTAATAGCAAATAAACTATTCGGATTTTCGGAAAACATTCTTCTGTAAACTTTGGGTATTCTATTTTGCTTGAAAAGATGACCGGTATTAGGGGGTAGTAAGGCCTCGAATTTTCCGTTGTTGTTTTTAGCGACTGCAAAATAGAAACTGCCGGTAGTATCGGCAAGATAGGGGACATAATCAATCGTTGCCGGAATACCCAACGATCTGAGTAGCATGGCTTTTAAATAAGCCAGGTCCTGATAGTTTCCTTTTTTGCTTTGAAGTATTTCGTGCAGCTTTTGTGGTTCCGGAACCCGCAGATATCGCTTGTCGAATGAAAAATTATTATCCACATAGACATCAATAAACGTGATGAGTTCGGATGGATCGGTCTGGTTCTTCATGGAATCGATTATCCAACCAAAATTTTCCATAACAGACTTCCTCCAATCATGTAAGCTTTCATTGCCAAAACGGTAGGGGAGTACGTATTCAAAAAAATCATTTGCTGAGTAAGAGGTTGTCCAGGAAAAGGACCTGCTCAATAAGGCCAGATCAATTGTATTTATTAAGAGCTCTGCGGTGATTGTATCCTTGTCAAGTGTATATTTTTTGGCTTTGTAGCGGATGCCGTTTTTGTTGTATTTATGATCATACCACCATTTTTCCTGGGCTTCGAATGATTCAAACTGTGAGGGTTCAAAACGGAGGCTGCTGTCGTTATTATCAGTAATTTTGTATTCTACAGCATATTGATGTGGAAGATGTTTTATCAGATAATAAGCTGATTGTAAATATAAACTGTCATCTTGATCAATATACTCAGCAATTGTTTTTGTAAGTTCAACACGATTAAATCCGGTTTCTGAAATTGATTGAACTACTTCAGCTGGTATTCCGGGATGATTCGACTTGAGACAGGATTGATTAAATAAACCAGTGCATGATAAGACAAAGATTGTCAACAAATTTAATAATCTGGTTTGCATGGCAAAAAAGTTGGTTTATATGCCTCTCAGACTTTCTGAAGGCATCCAACCTACACTTCCATTCGCAATTTTTATTTCTTTCCATCCATCCACTTCATCCAACAAACTCACCTTGGTTCCTTCGTGGAGAACGAACAGATCAACGCTCGAAGCAGATGGGGAACTTTTTACCGTGATCGTAGGCGTAAAAACAATGGCTTCGTTAACCGATTTAGTGTAATAGTACTTTTGTGAAGCCATTCCAATAGTTCCGGTAGTAATCAGCAGAAAAATCAATCCCAGAAAGAAAGCTATCTTGCGTGACGAACGGTTTTCAGAAACGATAAACACAAAAGTCAATGCTAACAAAAATCCAAGCGAAATTAATGAAATGATCGCCCACCAATCGGCCGAAAACATTTTGTAAAAAGTATCCCACCAATTTTTAAAAAACAATTGCGGTACGGGTTCTATTTTGTCAACTATTCTGCTGTTGGCGATGGACAGATTGTGCATGATGTCGGCATCATTTGGCGAAAGCTTCAGTGCTTTTTCATAAAACAAAATTGCAGCTGGAATTTGTCTTAATTTGAAGTGGGCATTACCTATATTATAGAGGAGTTCTGCCGAAGTATGTCCAGATTCGTAAATTTTGTTGTAAGCGACCAAGGCTGAATCAAAATTTGCTTCATTATATTGTTGATTGCCAATTTTGTACAGTAGTTGATAATCATTTTCTTGTGAATAAACTGATGTAAAAGCAAACAATAGCATCACCATAGCAAATCTCAGAATAGAAACAGCCACAGGAAATGATTCTTGTTTTGTTCGTGATGCTTTAAAATCAGCAAAATATGATGGCAATATCCTCATCCTGAATAGTATATGTTTGATACTAACCATTAGCGTACTGTTTTTTCAATTTTTGTAATGATCTCAATTCCATTGCTATAAAGCTCTTCCATTTTTTTGCCAGATTCCCCTGGAGCAAAACGAGCAAATTCGCACTTGTTTAAGGTATCAACCAATTCATTGATGATTGCCTCAGGAGCGTCTTTTTCGTTCAGAACTTCTGCAATATAGTCCAGTGCCAGTTTTGAAGGTTCTATATCAAACTTATCCCTGACATATCCCCACAAAGCCTGGCTGATCTCAGCATAAAACTCGTTCTGATTTTTATTCTTTAAATGAATATTAGCTTTTTTGAGTCGTTTCCTGGCAATTTTTGTGGCTTGTTTATTTCTGACACGTTTTAGATTTTTATTGCGTTTTTTGTGCTTAAGCGTTAAAATCAGACTTCCTGCAAAAATCAGTATCATAATGACAAGAGCAGCCAGATAAGTAAAGGAACCAAAAAAGAACTTACCAATTGGCCTGAGGGTGAGCGTGTTGGTTTTTATGTGTCGGATATCACTACCGATATACTTGACATCTGACTGGCCTGGGATAAAAACACCCTGTGCGGTTTCCTCACCGCTTTTTTCAACAGTAATGGTATAGGCAGGTGTTTTCAGGTTGATATAAGATTGTTTTTTAGGGTCAAAATAGCTGAATTGCACTTCGTTAAGAATAAATTCACCTGCTGTTCTGGGTATCAGAAGGTATTCAAATTTTTTTGTGCCGCTGATGCCATTTGCTGATGTTTTGATGTTGTTTGTGATTTTTGGGTCATAAACCTCAAAATCGGGTGGGAAATTTAGCTGAGGCAATTCGGCAAGTTCTATGTTTCCTTGTCCGTTCAGGGTGTAGGTTAATGTAATGGCATCATTTGTTTTTAGCTCAGTTTTGTCTATTCCGGAACTTATTTCATATTGCCCGACAGCACCGCTGAAATTCATTGGTTTGCCCTGGCTCGGGAGTGATTTGACCTCTATGGAGAGGGGTTCAGACACAAGACTTTTTTGAACATTGGCAATTCCTCTGTTAAAGAAAGGATCGTTAAAAAAGCTTTCAAACGGATCTCTTGATCGTTGCCGGCTTGTTTGTGTCCTTACCTGGGCAACACACTCAAGCTCCATGGGTTCGATGGTTAAGTTTCCGGTTTTTTGAGGAAACAAAGCCATTTTTCTGATGTCGGCAACTGTGTATTCTACGCCATTGATAATCTCTGTTGATTGTTGCAGGGCTTCTTTGTCGCTTAACAAATCCTTTGTCCAGAAGCCCGGAAAGGCAGAGAGTTTTGTCACTGAAACGGAAGATACCGGAACGCGTGTGTAAATTCTGTATGTAACAATCACCTGCTCACCTGTAACGGCTTCTCGCTTGTCGATGATGGCTCTTAAAAATAAATCTTTATCTGTAATTCCCTGACTTTGACCCTGATTGGCTGTTCCTGATGAAGCTGACGAACTGCCTTTAACCACTTTAACGGAAACTGGCGAACTTTTTATAGTTTTTCCATCCACAGTAATTTCGGCTGAGCCAATTTCGAATGTTCCTTCTTTTGTGGCAGAAATGATATAGGTATAGGATTGTGTGAAATTTCTGGTCATCTGACCATTGATTATCTGAATGCTTGAGCTTGTTGAGCTCATCGGGCCGGAAAGTACACGCCAATTTGCGAAATCAGGGCCTTTAAATCGTTCCCCTTCTGCATTAAGTTCAAAAACAACCTGAAACTGCTCGCCAAGACCAACCTGACTTTTTGTGCTTACTTTAAGCATTACTTCCTGACTGAATCCTATCAAAGGAATCAGCAAAAAGAAAAGTAAACTCCTTATTTTTTTCATTTCAAGCATTCATGCAAGTTTAATCTTTTTTACAAATATATCACCTTTCCGGCTGGCATCACCAATCCTTATCTTTGCTGATGCGCGCAGCCGATTTCACTTTTTGTTCGTTTACCTTATCCATTGTCTTCTTTTCATTATTTTGCAAAGCTTGCAACATGCGCTCAGCATCTTCTTTTGTAAGCTGTTGTGGCTGTGGTTGCTGTCCTTGCTGCTGTTGTTGGTCAGCATCGGCTTGTTGCTGATTTTGTTGCTCATCCTGCTGCTGATCCTGGTTTTGCTCTTGCTGGTCCTGATTTTGCTCTTGTTGTTCCTGTTGTTGATCCTGATTCTGATCTTGCTGCTGATCCTGATTTTGCTCCTGCTGTTGGTCTTGCTGTTCCTTCAGTTTCCATTGGGCATATGCAAGGTTGTAGCGTGCGTTTTCATTTTCTGGTTGCAACCTTAAAACCTGTTTATAAGCTTCGATGCTTTCCTGATATTTTTCGAGGCTCATCAGGCTATTGCCCAGATTATAAAGTGCTTCAGCCTCTTTCTCAGTTTTTATGCTCATCGAAGCTGCTTTGTCGAAGTCCTTTGCCGCTTCTTCAAAGTTTTCCTGAACATAGCGCGAAGCACCCAGATTGAAAGCGGCATTGTTGCTGCTTGGATTTGTCTCAAGTGCCTTACTGTAGTTTTTTTCGGCTTGCTGATATTCTGAATTTTCAAAATCCTTATTGCCTTTGCGAATCAATTTCTTATCGCTCTGGGCTGAAAGTTGCGTTGAGCCTAAAACTAATATCAAGAGGATGACCAGCTTATGCATGATTTTCCTTTCTATCGAAAATGTTAAACCATTTTTCCCATTGTTTTCTGGCCGTCGAAATTACGGCTTCCAAAATCAACAAAATCAATGCCAGACCTATGAACCATTGAAACCTGTCTTCATAATCTGTAAAAACTTTTGCTTCAATCTCAGATTTTTCAAGCTGGTTGATTTCGTTAAAGATGGCATCCAAACCTGACTGGCTGTTATTGGCTCTTACATAACTGCCATTTCCGGTCGTTGCGATTTGTTGCAACATGGGCTCATTCAATCGTGTGATGATCGTACTGTTTTCTTTGTTTTTCCTGAACCCTGTTCGTTTACCGTATTGGTTATAAACCGGAATAGGAGCGCCTTCGGCCAATCCCATCCCTATGGTGTAGATGTTAATTCCTTTATCAGTCGCTTGTCTGGCAGCATCAATCGGATTTTCTTCGTGATCTTCTCCATCAGAGATAATGATAATGGCTTTGTTGTGGTCGTTTTCGTCAAAGGCAGCAGTGGCTGTATTGATAGCTTCACCGATAGCAGTGCCTTGGGCATCAATCAGATTGGTTTCGATGGTCGAAACAAACATCTTCGCAGCGGCATAATCCGTTGTGAGTGGAAGTTGTATGAAAGCCTTACCGGCAAAAAGAATTATCCCAATCCTGTCGCCCTGAAGTTTATTAATCAGTCGGTTAATGGCTTGTTTGGCATTTTCGAGTCGGTTTGGAACAATGTCTTCTGCCAACATTGAGTTGGAGATATCCACGGCAATGAATAGGTCGATGCCTTCCCGTTTCACTTCTTCGAGGCGGGCCCCGGTTTGTGGATTGGCGAGTCCGATAATCAGGCTGGCAAGAGCCAATACAAAAATGAAAAACTTAAGTCGTTTTCTTCCCTGAGAGTTTAAAGGCATAAGTGTTTTGAGCAGTGCAGGCTGTGCAAACTGTTTCAGGAGTTTTTTGTTGTGCCAGCTCACCCACCAAAACAGCAAGAAAAACAAAGGAATTACTGCCAGTAAATAAAGGTAGTCCGGATTTTCGAATCTGATCACGTTTGGTTCCATATTCCTTTATCCTATTACTGATTTGAAAATGGTTTGTCTCAAAATAAATTCCACAATTAACAAGGAGAAAGCTAATAAGGCCAGCGGCAGAAATTTTTCGTGCTTTCTTTTAAATTCGGTCACTTCAATTTTTGATCTTTCAAGCTGATCAATTTCCTGGTAAATTTCTTCGAGTTTTTTATTTGACGTTGCCCTGAAATAGCGTCCATCTGTTTGGCTGGCAATATTTTGCAACAGTGCTTCATCAATCTCAACTTTCATATCCCTGAGTTGGATTCCAAAAGGTGTTTGCACAGGATAAGGTGCAGTTCCAAGTGAACCAACACCAATGGTATAAACCCGAATACCAAATACCTTTGCAATTTCGGCAGCAGTCATTGGGTCCACCGATCCGGCGTTGTTTACGCCATCCGTAAGTAAAATAACAACTTTTGAAATGGCACGGCTGTCTTTTATCCGGCTTACAGCTGTGGCCAGTCCGTCGCCAATAGCTGTTCCGTCTTCAATCATACCACTTTTGATGTCTTTAAACATATTCAACAAAATGGTATGATCTGTTGTAAGCGGCACCTGCGTGAAGGTTTCGCCACTAAATATTACCAGTCCGATTCGGTCGTTCGGCCGGTCTTCGATAAAGGTGGAGGCAACCGCTTTGGAGGCTTCCAAACGGTCAGGTTTAAGGTCGCGTGCTAGCATACTTCCCGAAACATCCAGTGCCATTACGATATCAATTCCTTCGATAGTCATATTTTGAGACGAAGAGCTGGTTTGAGGTCTGGCAAGTGCAACTATCAGTAAACCAATGGCTAACCAGCGAAAGGCAAAAAGGCAGTGCCTAAAAATTACTTTCCAGTTTTTTGCCAGCGATGCCATTAGGCTGAGGTCAGAATACTGCAGAAAGGCCTGCTGCTTGTTGGCTGCAAACACATACCAGACAATGGCCAGCGGAATGATTAGCAAAAGCCAGAGCAAATCAGGATGGGCAAAGGTGATATTTTCGATCATAGCTGCGCCTCCTTTTCTGCTTTATCATACGTATCATTGTCTGAAATATTGGCATGACTTTCTTTCACAAAAGTGACAATACCTTCCAGACAGAGGTCGTGCTCCAAGGCTGAGGGTTGCATCTTGGCAAATTTCACTAAATCAGCAAGTTGCAATGTGTGTTCTAATTTGCTGCTCGCATCACCATTGATTTGTAATGGTTTGATTCCCTGTAGGATTTCAGGTGTTGTCATTTCAACTGCCGGCACATTAAATTGATCTTCAATATAAACGCGAACGATCTCGGTTAGCTCTGAATAATAAGCTTTTACTTTGCCATTTTGCCAAAGCTTTTTGTGTCGCAATGTATCCAGTTCGTCCAAAGCTTTGACATAGGGAGGAATAGCCGGTTTTTGGAAGATTGGTAATGCTTTTTCTTTGCGTTGGCGGTAAACAAAAAACCAAATGATGAGAGCGATAAGGACTGCCAAACCAAAACCACCAATAATCCAGGGGATTACTTCGGCCAGGGTTACGGGTTCTTTTCGCGGGCCAATGATGGGTTTGAATGTAGTTGTTGTGTCAATTTGTACCGGCATCACATACACCTGAAGTGGTGGTGTGCTGGCTTCGAAATTAATCGAATCACCGCGGGGTTTAAAGCTTAACTTAACAGGCGGAATCTGCTGATAACCGGTATCGAAAATGGTGAGCGTCAGCTCCTGACGCATCCACACATTACCGTCATTGTCGAGCGGAATCTGTTCTATCTCACTTCTATCAAGGATTTCTATTCCAGCAGCAAGGGTGTCCTGAAAGTCGGGCCAGGCAACTTCAAAACCTTCCGGTGCTTTCATGTTGATTTCCAGCATCAAACGTTCTCCGGGTCTGAGCGAATCTGCGCTAATCTTACTAATGGCTTCCACAGCTTGTCCGTTGGTTTTTAATCCAAACACAATAATCAGAGCCACTGCCATTATTTGTTTTGCAGCTTTCATCTTCTGGCCTCCCTCCGTTTAAAAAGTTTCATCAGAGGTTTCACATAATCTTCATCAGTGAACAGCTGGGTGTTATCCGTTCCACTTTTTGCAAATAACAGATTAAGTTCCTGTGATTTGGCCAGAATTTTTTTTCCGTATGCATCTCTGAATGCTGCTGAGGAAGTATCGACCCAAATCTCTTTGAAAGTCTCAGGATCTTTGAGTTTTAACAAGCCAAGCGATGGAATTTCCAGTTCTCTTTTATCTGTGATGCGCAAAGCTACGAGGTCGTGTTTTCGGGAAGCGATACGAAGGGCATGATCAAAGGGCGAAGCGGTCATAAAATCGGAAATCAAAAATGCTGTGGATCGTTTTTTGATTGCGCTTGTCAGGAAGGCCAGGCCTTCAGATATGTCAGTTTGTTGGTGTTGCGGTTCAAAACTGATAATTTCGCGGATGATTCTCAGGATATGGCTGCTGCCTTTTTTGGGAGGAATGAATTTTTCTACCTGATCGCTAAAAAATATCACTCCTACTTTATCATTGTTTTGAATGGCCGAAAAGGCCAGTACAGCTGCAATCTCAGCAGCAAGCATACGCTTCAGTTGCCTGCCTGATCCAAAATTGTTTGAACCTGATACATCCACTACTAACATCACTGTGAGTTCGCGCTCTTCCTCAAAAACCTTGATGTACGGATGGTTGAATCTGGCTGTTACATTCCAGTCGATATTGCGGATATCATCCCCATACTGGTATTCTCGCACCTCGCTGAATGCCATACCCCGCCCTTTAAAAGCACTGTGGTAATGTCCGGAAAAAATCTGATTGGACAAGCCTCGTGTCTTAATCTCTATCTTTCTTACTTTCTTTAATATATCCGTTGATTCCACGATTTTTTGATTTGCGTTAGTAAATGCCGTTTATTGAATTTTTATGGCACTTCAATCGTATTCAAAATCTCGTTAATGATTTCTTCGGAGGTGATGTTTTCGGCTTCAGCTTCGTAGGTGAGGCCGATGCGATGCCGCAGCACATCGTGAGCTATTGCACGCACATCTTCCGGAATCACATATCCCCTTCGTTTGATGAAAGCGTATGCTTTGGAGGCTAATGCCAGATTGATACTTGCACGAGGCGATGCGCCATAGCTGATCATATTTTCGAATCTCTTCAGGCGGTAGTCTGCCGGAAAACGTGAAGCAAAGACAATGTCGGTGATGTAATTTTCAATTTTTTCGTCCAGATAAACTTCTCTGGTTACTGCTCTGGCTTTTAAGATCAATTCAGGGCTGATGGCCGGATTGGTTTTTGGCAATTCATTGGTGATATTTTGCCGTAGAATTAATTTTTCTTCTTCTTTTTTGGGATAATTGATCACAACCTTCAGCATAAAACGGTCAACCTGAGCTTCCGGAAGGGGATAGGTTCCTTCCTGTTCAATTGGGTTTTGGGTTGCCATAACCAAAAACGGATCTGGCAGGGTAAAGGTTTCATCCCCAAGCGTAACCTGACGTTCCTGCATGGCTTCGAGCAAAGCACTTTGCACCTTGGCAGGCGAACGGTTGATTTCGTCGGCCAAAATAAAATTGGCAAAAATAGGACCTTTGCGAACCACAAATTCTTCTGTCTTTTGGCTGTAGATAAGTGTTCCAAGCAGGTCGGCAGGCAATAAATCAGGAGTAAACTGTATCCTGCTGAAATCGGCTTTGATAACATTGGCCAGGGATTTGATGGCAAGGGTTTTTGCTAATCCGGGAACACCCTCGAGCAATATATGCCCATTGCCAAGTAATCCGATCAATAAGCGTTCGGTCATGGCTTTTTGACCAATAATTACTTTATTCATTTCCAGATTAATAAGGTCAATAAATTGACTTTCCTGCTGGATTTTTTCGTTCAACGCACTAATATCGGTCTGCATCATATTATTTTTAGAGGTTATTTTTCGGAATGCAAATATAACAAAGGCCTGAGAGTAGTCGCGTTAAAAAAAGTTAAACAGAATTAATGTAAGTTAAAGAAATTAAGCATGTTACATTCTTGTTCAAAACTATTTTTGTCCAGATATTTTAGTTCTTAATCTGTTGAGTACTGCACTTAGTAAGTTGAATAATCGTAAATTGCGCTCCGTTTTAGCTTAATTA
>DJWN01000018.1 GCA_002440975.1 Bacteroidales bacterium UBA6229 | reverse complement strand
GCAGCTTTGGCTTTTCCGGCCTGCATAAACTGTAGCAAGGCCATCTGCGCCGTTGCATCCTGCATAGCCACACGATCCGGATTAAAATCCACGTACGCCTTTCCTCTTTCGTAGGGCTTTTCGGGCAGGGCCTCTGAGAGATGACTGTATAATATTTTTTCTGTGAGCGTCAAAGGGCGTCCGAGGTGTTTTCGTGCTGCTTTAATACGTTCTGGCATACCGGCATATACTGCCTTAATCATGTCTAAATCAAATACCTTCATGTGTTATGCTTTAAATTTTTAAAATGCTTTGTTAATGTAATAACAATAATATCAAGCTATTACTGCAAATTTAAGGTTTTCCACTCAATCAGCATCTGCTTTATGGAAAATTTATTCTGTAATTCTTACTTTCCCTGTCACGGTGCGATCAGGAAGCATAAGCCGGTAAATGTAAAATCCCGGTTTTATACTATTTGACGTAAGGGGCTGGTTGCCATAATACCAGTGAATCTGATTTGCTCCGGAATAAGTATCTGATTTCTCGGTCATAAATACCGTTTGGCCATGCGGGTCGATCACCTGAAGCACAACTCTGGCAGAGGCACTAAGCTCGAATGCGAAAGTAAATCTCCGGCGGTCGTGATTTGGATAAACAACCACCCCCGGATAACGTTTCCGGTGCTTAATTGTAGTGATCAGATGTAGCTGCAGTGCCAGATCATGTTGCAGTGCTTCAATCTGAAGTTCCATTCCATTGCTAAAGGCCTCTCTGATGCGAACCGAATCGATGGTTCCGCTTTGTGTGTTGTACCAATCCAACCGGTATATTCCGGCCTGCAATGGAAGAAATAAGCTGCCGGAAGCAGGCTCGGGAGGCTGTTGTTGTTCATAAAAATTTTTCCAGTTGTAGTCCGTGTTCTGAATCCACACATGCATAAGGTGGTTTGATTGCAAACCAAATGCCCGCAATTGAGGCAGAAATTTTTCGAGAGTAATTTTTTCAAGCTCAATCACACTGGCAAAGCCCATACCAACATTATCAAATGTAAACTGATGATTTCCGGGCTGTACCTCAATCCAATAAGATGTATTCGGTTGGACTGCCTGCTCAAAAATCACCACATCATGCTGTTTTATCTGCAGTATCCCATTATTTACCTGGCCTCCAGTTTCTATTCGAATCACACTTTCGTAAAGAAAGCTTGTCGAAAACACTGGCGGGTTCCTCAGCGATCCAAAAAGGGAAAGCGGGCCATAGAGAAAGCTGTTGAGGCTGTCGGCTGATGGTACCATTTGACCAGTGTTGTGCCAATGAAAATATTTTGATGGGGCCGGACCTGTCAGGCTAAAAAAGTTGGGGATTATCTCCCAGTCGGCTTTTGAAGCCGCATCCGTGATCAGGTGGAGTGATTTCATTTCATCAGCAGGTGTGGCATCCGTAGCCGCAAAAGCATGTACTGCTCCGAACCGATCATACAAATTAAGTTTATCCACATACTCCTCCCAGTACCAGGGCACTACGCTTCCCATGCTTCCGGACATGACCGAAGTGAACAAGGCGTTGTGTAAGGCAAGGCCATCAGGATCCCAGATCGACATGGAATCGCTGTAATGACCAATCCCGTATTCGCCCACGAGTACTGGTTTCTGATAATTCTTCAGATACATATTCATCTGTCGCATAACATCACCAGCCTGATCGGCCCTTTTGTTATACAAATGCAATTGTGTGAAATCGATAGCCGGATGTTGCCAGACCTGTGGCTCACTTTCCGGAAGGGCATAACCTGCCGAAACCAGGTGATCGTAAGGATCGTTGTTCTGGAGCCAGCTTGCCATTTCGATCACCCAGCTGCTGATCTGATTTTTATAACTTTTATAAAAAGGGAAGTTATCTGTTTCGGAAAAAACCTCCCAGGCTACTAATTTTCTGGAATAGCCATAGCGCGCCAGCAGATAGCGCATCCTGTTTTTATAAGCTGCCCTGGCCTCCGGATGCGTAAAAAATTCCTGCGGCTGCTTACAATATCCTCCATTGGCAATGTTGTAAGGATTTGAAGGCCATTCTGCCGGATAACCAAAGTTAAGCTCATTGTGAATCGAAAAAGCCAGCTGTAAAAAAAGATCCATACTATGAGCCATCCTAAAAATACTATCCAGCATAAAGGCATCCTTTTGCCGGGGCATATAATTGCGCAAACCTCCTTCGATCCATTCGATATGATAGCACCAGGGCGTGAGCATCAATTTGGCAAAGTTTCCTCCCTGTTCCGAAAGCTGCTCAAAATAATGCGCCATCGGGTCATAGCCAGGATAATTACTGGTCCAGGTGATGTTTTCGCCAGCCAAAAAAACGTGCTTACCAGCCTGATCTACCAATTGTTTTTGATTGGCAGCAACTTTTACGAAACCTGTTAAACCACTGTCGCCCACCGAAAAACTTTGCCAGCCTGTTTGATCTGTTCCGGTTGAGTCAGTTAGTACAAGCTTAAAGTCCCAGGTTCCGGATTCAGGCGGACTAAAGCGGATACGAAAATGAGGTTGACCTGCAGCCGCAAGTTCATCTTCCAGATGGGATACAAAATCCTGATAGTAGAAAGCATCAACAGCTATTTCGGTGAGTGAGGGGCTGCGAAAAACTGCCTGAAGGTTGATTTGATCGTAATCGAAGAAGTTAACTGCTGCTTTGGCAGAGGCATCCACCCTGAGTTCAAATTTTTCATTGACGACAACTGTATCAGTCAATTGCTCTATAGATAGTATTTGTGGCTGCGAGGCAAGTTGAATGATCAAAAAGCAAACGAAAGAAAAGCTGATCAGCAGTTTTTTCATTGGCAGGGTGTGTAATCTTTCGTAAAAATAAGATAAAATCCGAATAAGTGGTTCAACTTATCAAACCACACAAAAACACAAACTGATCAACTGATTAGTTTTCCAGCAATCCGCGGCCGGATTTTATGATTTTGCCTTCTGCTTTCAATTGTTGAATCAGCTTATCCAGCACTCCATTAACGAAGACTTTGCTTTTTGGCGTACTGAAATATTTCGAAATGTCGATGTATTCGTTCAGCGTTACCTTTATAGGGATTGATTTAAAGGTAAACAATTCAGCCAGAGCCATTTTCAGTATCAGCATATCCATCACAGCAATACGGTCCTGCTCCCAATTGGCAGTAGTGCCAGCAATCATACTTCCGTATTCATCACTATTCAAAATAGTTTTACGAAAAAGTTGCTTCACAAAATTCAAGTCTTCATTATCGTCCTCGTTGGCCGTTTTTAAGATTGTTGGCAAGGGCGTAAGTGTGTTAAAATCAGGTTCTAGCGATTTAAAAAACTTGATCAGCAGATAAGACACCAGGTGATAGTCGTCCACAAAATAGATACTCTTTTCTTCGTAAAAGGATTGCAGCAAATCCAGCTGGGAGAAATATTTTTCGACGATTTGAATCAGGAAACGTTTTTCATTGTCGAATCCATGATCTTCTTCCGTCATGAATCGCTCATATTCAGGTGTTTCGCGCAAAAACTGAAAAAACCTTCGTACAATCTCCTGTTCTTCGCCCCAGTTGACTTTATACAGGTTCTCAAACTTACGAAACTGAATATTATCCGAAAGTGTGTTTAAAATCCCGTGCTTCACAAATCGCAGATTGGGATTCAGATCATCTTCGGTGGGAAAATGTTTCTTTTTGTTGTCTTCGATCCTGTTTTCGGCAAAACGCGTTGCCTCGATCAAAAACGAACACTGCCAGATAAACAATTCAAAAAGCTTGTTTATACTCAATAACAACTGCTTTTCTCCCTGATGCAAATCGCTATTACCAGCCTGATAATACGCATAAACCGATTGAAGAACTTTAACTCTGAGATGCCTTCTGCTGAGCATGATTTGGTGTGGAAATAATTTCTACTGATTTAAGGTGGCAAAGGTACAAAAAACAAATCCAGAATAAATATCCAAAACGGAAACTAATTTCCGAGCCATTTAAATGCCTTAAAAAAAATTGACACATCCTTCCAAACGTTGTAATCTCTGGCGTAAAGCAAATTGAGCTGATTGATCATTTGATCGTCCGAAACCACGCGTTTAAAAACGGAAGCCGGACAGAGCACTCCTTTGCGAATAGCAGGCAGTTTTTGGCCCTGAATGGCAGCCTGGCAATAGCCCACCCATGTTTTTCGACCAATAAATACAAGGAAAATATTTTTTAAAAAATTAAAAGGTTTCTTAACAAACCACAGCAAGAGCGGCCATAAGACCAACCCTGCCATTGCTGCCACCAGATCAAAAAAGCGTTTGCT
The DNA here is from genome assembly GCA_002440975.1 of Bacteroidales bacterium UBA6229. Classification (GTDB taxonomy): domain Bacteria; phylum Bacteroidota; class Bacteroidia; order Bacteroidales; family F082; genus UBA5536. The sequence continues at coordinate 4,182 of DJWN01000018.1, read as the reverse complement.
GCGGCGATTCGACCTGGAGTCGATGGCATTAATGCCAATGGTATAAAGGTCGCCGCGGGTGTTGATTGAGTTGCTTCCGATGATAGAAAGGCTGTCTTCGGGCGCAATTTTATAATCCACCCCCGCAGTGTGCCAGGCCACCATTTTATCAATGATAGTTTGATGTGGAAGGTCTTTCGAACAGAATATCACCTCATTGATATGGTAAATTGCTATCATTTCAGGAACCTGATGGATATGCCCAATGAAGCTGGCAGGCAGTTTTTGGTCCGAATCAGTTTCGACCAGGCCAACAAACTCATGTTTTATGGCAGTCGATCGGAGCAAGTCTGCCACACGCAGGGCTTCCTTTCCATGTCCGATAACCAGAAAGCGTTTCTTAGCTTCGCTTCCCAGCACATACCCATCAATCTTAAGCAGATGCGCCACAAACCGGACACAAGTGGTTGCCAGTGCAAGCCAAAGGGAGCCCAACAAAATCAAAGCACGCGAAAACCTGAGATTTTCGGGAAGCAGGGCATAAAAAACCAAGATCAGCAAACTACCAATTCCGATACCCTGAAGGGCTCTGGGGATGCGGTAAGGCTTGTCGTAACCACCACTAAAATAAACCGAAACAACCCAAATCAACAAATAAGCTGGCAGGATAAATGTGACCAACACCAACGGATAATCCCCGCCTTCGCGATAAATGGTGATATTGCCCCAAAACTGTTTGATCAGCAGCAAACCGGCAAACCCCAGCAACACATCCGTCAACGGTAAAAAGGAACGCTTGATAAAACGAGCCATCAATGCCAAAAAAGCCCTGAAATAAATGGCGATGTTGATCAAAAAGGTAAATGTGGAAGCACTTTTCTGGCTGAAATGTTTTTGTGCAAAAATGATCATGGCATTGTAAAACACAAAAACATAATTCACACTGCTTTTTTTTGTGCTCTCGCCTTTGTAATGTATGATGCGTGTTTCGGGGAAATAATAGTTTTTATATCCGCCTTGCGTGATCCGATAGGAAAGATCAATGTCTTCGCCATACATAAAAAAGGCCTCATCGAGCAGACCAACCTGATCGAGCACCGACTTGCGCATCAGCATAAAGGCACCGGCCAACACATCCACTTCGTGAATCTCATCTTTATCCAAAAAGCCAAGGTGATAGCGCGAAAAACGTTTGGATCTTGGAAACAGCGTTGCTAAACCAAAAATCTTGTAAAAAGCAGTGAGCGGTGTAGGCAGTCCTCTTTTGGATTCCGGCAAAAACTTACCCGTTCCGTCCACCATTTTCACGCCCAGCCCGCCAGCATCCGGATGCGCATCCATAAAGGCCACTACCTTATCAAAGGTATCATCCTCCACAACTGTATCCGGATTCAGCAGCAAAACATAGTCCCCTTTCGCCTGCCTGATGGCCTGGTTATTGGCCTTGCTGAAACCCACATTGTCTTTGTTGGCGATAACTTTTACCTCCGGGAATTTCATTTCCAACATCCGCAGGGAACCATCAACCGAATTATTATCAACCACAAAAACCTCAGCTTCAATTCTTTGAATTGCTTTTCGCACCGAAAAAAGGCATTGTTCCAGAAAATGTTCTACGTTGTAGTTTACAATAACGATTGACAACTTCATCAGGGAGCATCTTTTTGAGACCTCAAAATTACAGGAAAAAACCACAAAAATAGTTTTATCATAATTTGAATCCTATCTGATAAACGTAAAACTACATTTTCTATATTTGCCTCTCACATAATAAGACTCCCTATGACCAGACAACTCAGGTTCAACGAAGATTGGGCGTCCGTTGTCATCGGCGGTTTTATGATACTTGCTGTGCTGGCCACATCTTTTATCCCTGCCCTGCCACAATTTGGCCCAAAAACGGGATGGAACGACTGGACAGTTTTAAGTACCGAAGTGTTTACATCGGGAAATACCTTGCGGTTGCTGATGACTTTTTTGTATTTCTTCTTTTTTGCTTTGGCAGGCACCTGGTTAATGGGAAATAGCGGAGAGGCGTTGTTCAAAGCTTTTCCGGTGATCTTTGTGCTGTCGATGGTGGCGCAGTTTGTTGCCAGCAGTGGATCGATGAAAAACCTCGGGCTGGAAACCGTATTGTTTTCGTTGCTTCTTGGCTTATTCATAAGCAATGTGCTAAGAACACCCGAATGGCTAAAAGACGGTATTCAGAGTGAGTTTTATATTAAAATAGGGCTAGTATTGCTGGGGGCAAGCATCCTCTTTACCGAAATTATGAAAGCCGGTTTGTATGGCGTAGCACAGGCTGTGATTGTGGTGATTTCGGTTTGGTATTTTGCCTATTGGATTGCCCGCAAGCTGAAAGTGGACGACGAGCTTAGTGTGATGCTGGCCAGTGCCGTGAGCATCTGCGGCGTTTCGGCTGCCATTGCCACAGCTGGTGCTATCAAAGGCAACAGCAAAAAGCTGAGTTATGTGATCTCGCTGGTTTTGGTTGTGGCCATCCCGATGATGATTTTTATGCCGCTGTTGGCCCAATGGATGCAGCTTCCGGATGAAGTGACCGGTGCCTGGCTTGGAGGTTCGATCGACACCACCGGTGCTGTGGTAGCCGGCGGCACCATTGCAGGAGATATTGCGCTTAAGTTCAGTACGATAATCAAGTTTTCGCAAAATGTTTTGCTGGGAATTGCGGCCTTTTTGATTTCCATCTTTTGGACTGTAAAAGGATCGAAAGCAAATTCAGCTGCCGAAAAAGTTGGTTTAGGTGTGATATGGGAACGTTTCCCAAAATTTGTATTGGGCTTTATACTGGTCTCTCTGATTTTTTCATTCCTTATCGATAACCAAACAGCGGTGGAGGCCGGCAAAACGATCAAGAGCTATCGTTCGCTCTGGTTCAACCTGGCATTTGTAAGTATCGGATTAGAAACAAGATTTACGGATCTCATCAAAATGGGAAAAGGCAAACCTCTTTATGCATTTCTGATTGCGCAACTCTTTAATATTATTGTAACTTTGATTGTTGCATGGGTGCTATTCGGGATGCTGTGGGAAGGGTGATAGGAACATAAATTAATTTTAATGACTATGAAATATTTCAATCCTACTAAAAACTTTTTGTTGATTCTTCTGATTCTGCAATCCTTTTTGCTCAATGCCCAGTTTTTAAATGAACAACCCGAATTTGAAAAAAAATGGGTATTTGGCGGCGATTTCGGTCTGGGATTTTCGAATTATGGCACAAATATCATGGTATCGCCACAAGTGGGTTACCGAATAACTCCCGCCTGGGAATTTGGCACCCGACTCACCTATAACTATTACAGCTACAACCAAAACAGATTGAAATTCTCAACAAATAATTACGGCGGTGGCTTTTACACCACATACGAAATTTACAGAGGAATTTTTGCTCATTTGGAAAATGAATTACTCAGCTACGAAAGGGTATATTACGATCCTATTTCCTTCGATATAACCAACAGAGAACGCCTGACAATTCACAGTGTGTTTGTTGGTGGTGGGATCAGGCAATATTTTTCAGGTCGTGCTTTTGTCACTTTAACAATCCTTTACAACCTCAACGAAACACCAAATACACCTTATAACAATCCAATGTTTCGGATTGGCTTTGGCTTTGGCCTTTGAAAGGCGAACCCGAAAAATTGTGCTGCTATTGAATCGTTTTCCGTGAATTTTAGGAGACAAAAAAAACAATCCTCAATCCTGATCCTGACTTCTAATAAGTAACCTAAAAACTCCCGTAAGCACAAGCTTACGGGAGTTTTTTAATTGTTTCACTGCCAAGCAGTAACTACTCTTCCAGTTTGTTTTGCTGCCAGGCTTTGTAGATTTTGCGTCCGCCATAGGCAGCACCCAGGGCTAATAAAATGCCTAATCCACCGCCAATGGGAGCTGTATTTCCGGCGGGCTGATTGGTGCTTCCCCCATGCCCTTCGGGTGGTGGCGGAGGTGCGCCCTGAGCCAGCAAGGCCATACTGCTTAAACTAAAACCGATCACTAAAACGACTTGTACGATTAACTTTTTCATGTCAATAAATATTTTTCTTATTCAACGATTACTTTTACGCTCTTTTGTTCCTTGCTGTTCAGCAGCTGCACCATATACACCCCGGCCGGGAAATCGAGTGGCAGGCTTTGCAGGCCGGTTCCGTTAAGCTTTTGCTCAAGCAGCAGACGACC
>DJWN01000001.1 GCA_002440975.1 Bacteroidales bacterium UBA6229 | reverse complement strand
TTAAGCCGACAGGAAAACATATTGAGGTAATTTCAGGAATCAGAAGGAGTGGAAAAAGCACCTTGATGAAACAAATTATCCAGCGTAATTATAAAAAAACGGCCTACTTTAATTTTGAAGATGCAAGAGTGTTTGGTTTTGAAGTAAATGATTTCACGAAATTAGATGAATATACTGCATATGTCAATACGAGCCAAAAGCCAAAAGCCAAAGGCCTCTTCATACAGCCAACAGCCTCTTCAATAACCTACTGTTCTAATAAACTATTCAGCAAGCCCCCACGATCTTCTTTTTTAGTGTTACCACCTCCTGGCGACAATTGATTGATGAGTTTGCTGATAGGCATCGACTGCAGCCATACTTTTCCGGTTCCCCTTAGCGTAGCTACAAATAGGCCTTCCCCACCGAAAATCATCGATTTGAGATTGCCTGCACGCTGTACCTTAAATTCGATGCCATCCTGAAAGCCAACCACACAGCCGGTATCAATACGCAGGGTTTCTCCTTTTAATTCGTGTTCGATCACAGTGCCACCGGCGTGAATAAAGGCTTTGCCGTCGCCCTGAAGCTTTTGCAAGATAAAGCCTTCTCCACCAAAAAAGCCTGCTCCCAGTTTTTGATTGAAATGCAGGCTGATTTTTGTTCCCAATGCAGCACACAAAAAGGCATCGCGTTGAACAATAATCCGGCCTCCCATAGCGGCTAAATCTATTGGAATGATGGTGCCGGGATAAGGAGCCGCAAAGGCTACCTGACTTTTCCCCATGCCGCGATGTGTAAAGTGCGTTATGAAAATTGATTCACCAGTAATTTTGCGTGAAGCTGCTGATAATAATTTGCCAAACAGTCCTTTATCAGGCTCTGAGCCATCACCCATTTTTGTTTCAAAGTCGATACCTTCTTTCATGTAAAGCATAGCTCCAGCTTCGGCGATGACCGTTTCGTTGGGGTCGAGTTCAATTTCTACAAACTGGATGTCGTGTCCTTTTATTTTGTAATCAATTTCGTGCGAGTTCATCTGTAATGTGTTTATTATAAACGGGTTATTATTTTCGTAATACAATAATCAGAGCCAATAAAAGTAGCATAAACTTTTTGATTGCACCAACAAGCAGCAGCAATCCGAACAAGGCAAAAAGCAAGGGCATGTATTTGATGAAATAGGTCCAGAAATCTGCTCCGGGTTGCAAAACAGCATTATATGGCAACTCAGGGTCATAGTAAACAGGCACTGCTGTCTCAACAGCATATTTTTTCATTGTTGTCAGGTAAAAGTATAATGGCGTCCCGTACGTACGGGACTGCATTATTAAAGCGATTGAGCGGTTTTATTTGGATTTTACCGGACAACAATGTGTCTGAATCAGGATAAACTGCTCAAATTGTTTTTTCCAATCGAAAAGAACTAACTTGCAGCCAATTTAGGAGTATCAAAAGCTTAACCCCGAATTAATCCGGAATTCTTATGACACCTATACCAGTGGAGCCTCTGCACACGATCTTTGAAAATACCATTCGCCAAAACGCCGACCGGCAGGCATTTTCCGACTATGGATCATCTAGTTTCACCTACAAGCAGATAGCAGAGCAGATCATGCTGTTACATCGCATTTTCGAAGGAGCTAGCATCAAAAAGGGCGATAAGATTGCACTTTCGGGCCATAATAGTTCTGCCTGGGCAATTACTTTTCTGGGGATTCTCTCTTATGGAGCTGTGGTAGTGCCCATTTTGCCTGACTTCTCAACCGAAAATATCCACCATATCGTAAATCATTCTGATGCCAAACTGTTTTTTGCTTCTGCTTCGGTGCTGGGTCGGATTGATCCGGAGCATCTTGCTAATCTTCAGGGAATCATAAGCCTGGTTGATATGCAAATAGCCCATGAAACAAAAAGCGGACTCAAATCCGTTATGGAAAAGGCCAGACAGCCCATTTTTAAGCAGGACGAGGTGTTGAAGATGATGCGGTTTGAACCTGTTCAGCCGGATGAAGTTGCCGTGATTTCCTACACCAGCGGTACGTCAGGATTTACTAAAGGGGTGATGTTGCCGCATCGCAGCCTTTGGTCCAACATTATTTTTGCTCAGGAGCATATGCCCTTGAATGCCGGTGATCAAATCGTGTCCTTCCTTCCATTGGCTCATGTATTTGGACTTTTATTTGAGTTTTTGTTTCCTTTTACGATGGGTTGTCATGTGCATTTTCTAACCAAGGTACCTTCACCGGCCGTTGTTACCAAAGCTTTTGGCGAAATCAAACCTCACCTGATCTTGTCCGTCCCTCTGGTGATCGAAAAGATTTATAAAAAACGCATCCTGCCAAAGATTGACAATCCGATGATGAAATTGCTGTTGAAAACACCTGTCATCCATGGAGTAATTGAGCAAAAGGTGAATAAAGCCCTTACCGAAACCTTCGGCGAACGTTTTAGTGAAATTGTGATTGGCGGAGCACCGTTGAGCGAGGAAGTAGAGCAGTTTTTCCGTAAGATCGGGTTTCGATATACTGTTGGCTATGGCATGACCGAATGCGGACCATTGATCAGTTATACCGGATACAAACAATCGAGGTTTCGCTCGGCGGGTAAGGTGGTTGACAGGATGCAAATCAGAATTACCAAAGATGATCCTAAGCTGAAAACCGGTGAAGTGCAGGTGAAAGGTGATAATTTGATGCTGGGTTACTACAAAAACGAAGCTGACACTAAAAAGGCATTCACCGACGATGGCTGGCTTCGCACCGGCGACCTGGGCTATCTGGACTCAGAGGGTTATCTTTACCTGAAAGGCCGCAGTAAAAATATGTTGCTGGGCCCATCCGGGCAAAATATTTATCCAGAAGAGCTTGAGGCTCGTATCATGAACCTGCCCTGTGTGGCCGAATGTGTGGTGAAACAGCAGGGCGGAAAACTCGTAGCCATGATTTATCCCGACAGGGAAGCTATGGAATGTAGCCGGCTTGATTTCCCGGATATCGAAAACAAGATGAATGAAATGCTCAAACACCTCAACAAGGATTTGCCTGCCTACGAGCAGATTACAAGTGTTGAGATTGTGGATGTTGAATTTGTGAAAACCCCGAAGAAAAATATCAAACGTTATTTATACACCTGATTTCAAATCGCTTTGATTTTGTATCTCTCTGCTGAGGTTTGATGGGAGGGTTGCTGTTTTAAAGAGACACAGGGATACCAACTTTTTGTTGAGCAGAAATTGTTGATTTGCTTAGGTCATGGGTTCTTTTTGAAAGATAACAATCCAACAAGTTTGGTAATACCCAAAAAAGCGTAACTTTGCAGCGATAATACACAATAGGGGTGCCTTTGCCCGCCAGGAAGCGGGATGAAAGACAGGCTGAGATCAAACCCTTTGAACCTGGACGGATAATG
>DJWN01000060.1 GCA_002440975.1 Bacteroidales bacterium UBA6229 | reverse complement strand
GCTGTTTATGTGACTTTGGATGATATTTTTTTCTCTGAAAATCGTTTGATTGATTTTATAGATGATTTTGTAGCCCTTGGAGGAGAATATGTATTGCTGGATGAGGTTCATAAATATCCAAATTGGAGTCAGGAGATTAAGAATGCTTATGATCGGCATAAGCAGTTAAAAATTATTTTCACTGGTTCCAGCATCCTAAAAATCAGGGAAGCTTATGCTGATTTATCGCGACGAGCTGTGGTATTTAATTTGGAAGGTTTTTCATTCCGGGAGTTTCTCAATCTTAAAACAAATCAATCATTTCCTGTGCTTAAGCTCAGCGAAATACTCGAACATCATCAGGAAATTGTAAAAGATATTTGGAAAACTGTAAAACCATTGGCTTTTTTCGAAAGTTATTTGACTTATGGTTATTATCCGTTTTTTCTTGAAAATCAGGAAACCTATCATCAAAAGCTTAGAGAAATTATTTCGCTTACACTTGAGATTGACTTACCTTACAATACTGAAATCAGCCATAGTAAAATATTTCATATCAAGCAGTTACTTTATATAATTGCAGAAAGTGTACCCTTTAAACCAAATATTCAGAAAATTAGTGAAAGAATTGCGACAAGTCGGAATACCTTAAAACAATATTTGCATATATTGGATGAGGCTCAAATAATTGCTCTGCTTTTTTCGGAAAAAAAGGGCATTAGCAGTTTGACAAAACCCGAAAAAATATATTTACATCATCCTAATTTAATGTATAGCCTTTCTGAATCTGATGCTGATGTTGGAACAGTTCGTGAAACTTTTTTCTTGAATCAATTGTCAGCAAAGCATGAGGTTTTTTATACTGAAAAAGGTGATTTTTTGGTAGATCGGAAATATACCTTCGAAGTAGGAGGGAAAAACAAGGATGCCAAACAAATTCAAGGAATTGAGCATGCTTTTCTTGCAAAAGACGGCCTGGAAGCAGGGTTTGGACGTGAAATTCCACTTTGGCTTTTTGGCTTTTTATATTAATTTAGGAGGATAAGATTAAATAATAAGTTCTATTAAACACTAAATACCATGATTAATTATCAACCCGCTTCAACGCGATACGATCAAATGCTTTATAACCGCTCTGGTCGATCCGGGCTAAAACTTCCGGCTTTATCGCTGGGTTTGTGGCATAATTTTGGCGATATCGACAATTTTGAAATGGCTGAAAAAATTATTCTAAAGGCTTTTGATCAGGGTATTACACATTTTGATCTGGCCAACAATTATGGACCCCCGCCGGGAAGTGCCGAAACAAATTTTGGGAAAATACTCTTGCGCAACCTGAAACCTTTTCGTGATGAATTGATTATTTCCACTAAAGCTGGTTACAGCATGTGGCCTGGCCCTTATGGTGATTGGGGAAGCCGCAAATATTTGCTTTCCAGCCTTGATCAGAGCCTGAATCGCATAGGGCTGGATTATGTGGATATTTTCTATTCGCATCGCTTCGATCCCGAAACGCCTCTGGAAGAAACAATGACCGCCCTTTCAGATGCCGTAAAATCTGGTAAAGCTTTGTATGCAGGTATTTCCAATTATCCTGCTGAGGCGAGCAAAAAAGCTTTTCATTTGCTTCGCGAATTGGGAACGCCATGCCTGATTCACCAGGCACGCTATTCGATGTTTGATCGTTGGGTCGAAAGTGACTTAATCAATCTGCTTGAAAATGAAGGTGTTGGATGTGTTGCCTATTCTCCTCTGGCGCAGGGCTTGCTCACAGATCGTTACCTCAAGGGTATTCCCAACGATTCGCGTGCTGCCCGCGAAGTTTTCCTTACGAAAGAACAGGTGGATCGGGTTTATCATAAAATTGTGAAGCTCAATAATATCGCGCAAAACAAAAATCAAAGTCTGGCGCAAATGGCCCTGGCATGGCTGCTGAAAGATGCCAGGATAACGAGTGTTTTAATTGGAGCCAGCAGCACCGCTCAATTGGAAGCAAATCTAAAATCACTTCAAAACACAAATTTTGAAGCAGATGAGTTAAATGAAATTGATCAGGTCTTATCCGAAGACTAAGCTTTGATTTTATGGGCAAAAAAGAAAATGATCAGTTAAATGTCCTGTTTCAGTGATTGTTTACTTTTGTCTCTGAGATTGTTCCTGTTATTAAGCGATTTTAGGCTTCGCGAGTATCACCCTGAAGATTTTTAAACAATTATAAAACCTTTCAAAAAATGAAAAAAACTTTCCGGATCAGCAGTTATATCGTGTTGATTATACTTGCAATCGTGTTGTTAAATACTGTAATTCAGGATTATAAAAAGGAATCGAAAAGAACAGCTTACGAAAAGCAATTACATGAAGTAATGAAACAAATTCCAACGCAATCGCGCAAACTGGATACTATTGCTAAAGTTGATCGGCCAGACGTTGCTGCGTTGCAGAACTATTTTCAAACCCTTGATCCGGCTTTGGGTGTCGTACCCGTTAAACGGCAATATGCTGCTTACGAGCAGGCGCAAATGCTGGAAACCCAGTCCACCCGCAGTCGCAATTTGATGTGGGAAGGAACCCGCGCCGATATGGGTGGTCGTACGCGCGCCCTACTCTTCGATCCCAACGACAGCCAGGGAAAGAAAGTTTTTGCCGGCGGTGTCACGGGAGGATTGTGGGTAAATTACGACATCCTCGACCTGAGTGAAGACTGGGAACCTTTTGGTGATTTTTATCCCAATATGGCCATCAGCAGCCTCACTTATGATCCTACAGATCCAATGGTGATGTATGCCGGAACAGGTGAGGCACAAACTGCGCGTATCATTTACCGCGAATCCAGCGGCCTGGGAATGGGAGTTTTTAAATCAGAAGACGGAGGAGATACCTGGGAAATAATTCCTTCAACTGCTGATTTTGCCTATGTAACTGACGTTAAAGTGCGCGACGAAGATGGCGTTGGTGTAATTTATACCGCTGTGGTTTCAGGAAATTATCAGGGTGCCGATCATCAAAGTGAGCCATCAGACGGTTTGTATCGCTCAACAGATGGAGGCGAAAGCTGGCAACAGGTATTGCCTTTAATTCCTGAAACGGATGAACCTTATGCACCGGCCATGATAGAAATAGCTTCGAATGGACGAATTTTTGTGGGAACAACCGAAAACTTGCAACTCAAGGGCGGAGCAACGATTTTGTGGTCGGATGAAGGAACTTCAGGCAGTTGGACGGCTTTTGAGGATTATAATACCCTGATAGATAGCGAAAGCTACTACAATATTCCTGCCCGTACCATTGTGGCAAGCGCACCCAGTAATCCGGATATTGTCTATGCGCAATTTGCTGCCGGCTATATAGAAAGCTCCAATGGATTTTATCATTATCGTGGTCGTTATATGGCCAAATCAACCGATGGAGGTGAAACCTGGTCAACAATGAACAAACCCGCAAATGACTGGAGCACACTGGCCTGGCATGCCTTTATCCTAAAGGTGCAGCCCGATGATCCTAATGCGTTATTTTCCGGTGGGCTGGATCTTTGGAAAAGCTCAAACGGCGGCCAAAGCTGGAATCATATCTCTGATTGGATACTGATGTATTATGGCGGTGGTGATGAGTATGTTCATGCCGATCAGCATCAGATAGCTTTCAGGCCTGATGATCCTGCAACAGCTATTTTTGGTTGTGATGGCGGTGTTTTTCTTTCTGAAAATGCCCATTTGAGTATCCCAACTTTTACAGAGCGCAACCAAAACTTCAACACGCTTCAGTTCTATAGTGGCGCTATCAATCCAACAGCTGGAAGCGTGCAGATGTTAGGTGGTTTGCAGGATAATGGAAGTTTAAAATATACAGGCAATACACTTGATATCAATGATATGTTGAGCGGAGGTGATGGTGCGGCTTGTTTTTGGGATCAGAATGAAGCAAACCTGTATATGACTTCTGTGTATTACAACAGGTATTATTTTTACAAGAACAACAATCAATATGATTACATAGATGGTGGCTCCGGAACTTTTGTTTCGCCGGCTGATTATGATTACATCAATAATATTCTATATGCCAATGCAGTAGATTTTTTGGGCAATTATGCTGGAAGGATTTATCGTGTAACGAACATTGGCAGTGAGGTATCCGGAGGTTTCGTTGACCTCGGCACTTTTAATACGATTCCGTTCTCACATATTGCCTGGTCGCAACATTCCACACTTGGAAACAGTACTATTTTTGCTGGTACGGGATCAGGAAGGCTTTATAAAGTTAAAAATGCCCATGCCATTCCTACAACTACCGAAATTGGAAGCCTCGATTTTCCTTTGGCGAGCGTTTCGGCTGTTGCCATTGGAGGATCAGAGGACACCCTGCTTGTAAGTTTTTCCAATTATGGCGTTTCGAGTATTTGGCTCACTTTTGACGGGGGCGAAAACTGGCTGGAGCGCGAAGGAAATCTTCCGGATATGCCAGTTCGCTGGGCGATTCTGCATCCCGAAAATTCAGAACAGGCCATGCTGGCAACCGAAACAGGCATCTGGACTACCAATATGCTTTTTGAAGCAGAGCCGGTTTGGGAACCAGCCACAGAAGGCATGGGAAATGTGAGAATAGATATGTTGCGTATGCGCCTGAGTGATAATACGGTAATTGCTGCAACGCATGGCAGGGGCTTGTTTACAACGGCTTGGGAAAAAGATATTTATACTTTCGAAAGCGAGAATCAATCCGAAACGGCTTTCTTAAAAGTTTACCCCAATCCTGTGACAGATTTTGCAGGTTTTAAAACCCATCTCGAAGGTGACTTTGATTTGCAAATCCTTGATATGCAGGGAAAAATGGTTATGAGTAAAAAGCTGTTTTTGCAAACTGAAAATACTTTACAGCTTGATTTAAAACATTTACCATCAGGTCAGTATGTTTTACGCTTGAATAATGGCAATCAGCAGTTTACCCAGATAATAATTAAAGAATAGCATCAGCATGAATTGGTTGCTTTTTTGGATGGCGGTTTACCTGATCGTGGTTTTACTATTGGCTTTCCGTCATCTGAAAAGCAGCAATCCCGAAACTTATCTGGTTAACAACCGCAGCACCCGCCTGCTGCCTTTGGTTTTTACAATTTTGGCCACTTTTGTTGGTGGTGGAACTTCTATTGGCCTGATTGCTATGGGTTATAGTTCTGGTTTTGCAGCTGTTGGAATTGGGCTGGCTTATGTGCTGGGTTTCATGCTGATGATGCGCTATGCCGGAAAGATCAGAGATTGGGGAGCGCAAGAAAAGATTTATTCCTTTCCACAGTTTTTAATTAGTCGATTCAGTCAAAAATTTGGAAATCAGCAATCTTTTTCCGGATTTGATCGTAGCTTTTCAGTGCTGGTGAGCGGGGTAAACATTTTCATTTTCTTCTTTTTGCTGTCAGCACAGTTTGTTGGGATGGCCAGTTTGCTGAAGTTTGGTTTGGGATGGGGCTATCAGTCGGCAGCAGTGCTATCGGCAGTGATAGTGATTGGTTATACCGCTATTTCAGGATTATCCGGTGTGATCTACACCGATATGATACAATTTGTGGTGATCTTAATTTTGATCTTTTTTATCTTTCTACCTGGAATTTTTACGGATACCGAAAACTTTAACCGCTTAAGCGAACTACCTGCCAATATGCTTAACGGAAGTTTTTACGGCTGGACATTTTTAATTGGTTTACTGTTATTTCTGGCGCCTTCTGTTTTGGTAAGGATGGATATCTGGCAGCGCATACTTTCGGCCAAAAACGCCAAAACCGCCCGTCGTGCCAGCTTTTGGAGTGGTATTGGAATGTTGCCTTTTTATCTCATTTTTCCATTGGTGGGCATGAGTGTTCGTATTTCGTTTGGCGATCAAATCAATGCCAATGATGCTACTTATCTGTTTCTTGCGCAGCATGGTACACAATTTTTTCTGGCTTTTGCCATCACAGGTATGCTGGCTGCATTGATGTCGTCGGGAGACAGTTTTTTAAATATCATCGCTATTTCTGCTGTGCGCGATTTTAGTGGTTGGTGTCGTAAAAGCATGGATGATTTGATACGCGTCCAAAAACAAATCAGGGTGATGACTTTGGTTTTTGGAACAGTTGCATTGGTGATGGCACTCTTGCTACCTGATATCGTGGATTTGATGGTGGTTGGCATTGGCACGATTGTGATTTTTGTTCCGGTAACGGTTTTGGCATTGCTGCGTACTGATGCACAGCACTATCACGGGGCGGCATTATGGAGCGTGTTAAGTGGTTTTGTGGTGAATACGGGATTTTTTGTTTGGGGGGTGATCGCGCCACAACAATTTGAACCCAAATCATCTTTTATTCCGGCTTTTATTGTTGCTGCTATAGTTTTGATTTTCACAATCTCCCAGACTAAAAAAATGTAAAATGGAAAAACTCACCATATTTTCAGATACTTATTTCATGCAGCAAGCTTTAAAAGAAGCAGCAAAAGCCGAATCAGAAGGCGAAGTTCCCATAGGTGCTGTGGTGGTTTGCAACAATACGATCATTGCCCGGGCACACAACCAAACAGAGCAATTGCAGGATGTTACGGCCCATGCCGAAATGCTTGTCATTACTGCTGCGGCCAATCATTTTGGAGCCAAATACCTCAGCGAATGCACACTTTACGTCACACTCGAGCCTTGCCCAATGTGTGCGGGGGCACTCTGTCACGCACAGTTCGCTAAAGTAGTGTGGGCAGCCAGTGATGCAAAAGGAGGATTTTTGCGTTTTGGCAATTTGCTTCATCCAAAAACAGAAGTTCAAAAAGGTTTGCTCGAAGAAGAAAGTATTAGTATGCTTAAACTTTTTTTTAAGCAAAGACGTTGAAAAATGCAGCGTTAACAAGTCATTCATGAGTTGTTAACCATTGTTAATAAGTCTTGTTGATTGATAGTGAATAAGAAAGCCCGTTATTTTATTGACAAACGGTATCAGATTGCTTACATTTGTGTCAGCAAGTGAGCAAAAACCAGGCAATGATGAAGAAGCTTGAAGACCACTTGCAAAAGCGTTCTTCTAAATGTTTCTGCATCAATAGGCAAACACACCGAAAGGAACGTTTTGTCGTTGAGGAGCATCAAAAAAAGCCTGATGCGATGACAAGACAAACTGAAAAGTGAGTCAAAATTGTCAAAACGCTAAAATGGAAAGTGAGTAAGGGTGTTGTTACGGCAACAAACAGAAAACTAAATCCGATTGCGGCAACACAGGAGGCGAAAGCCCGAATGAACAGACCGCTCGCAAGCTTGCCAGAATTCGTTAGCTATGGCTGATGAAGGCTGAACCGGAAGTCGATTCGATCAAAAGAATAGGTTTCCGGTTTTTTATGCTTAGGTTTAAGCTGCTGATACTATTTTGTAATAACCGATCCCAGAATGCCATTGATGATTATTAGTTTTTTTTCAATCTTCATTTTTTGATGAATCATCACCAGTTGCTTATCCTGATCATCCTCGGCTTTTATTTGTGTATTAAGCTGATCTCTGCGCGATTCCAGTATTCTTTTTTTGTACATCAGCAATGCATTGTCAAGCATAACGGGTAGCACTTCCAATTCTGTTTTAACAAAAATATTCTTCCGTTTCCAGTCGTGAAGCTCATAAGGCGTGCTCAATAAATCGCTGGCCAGGAGCGCAATATCAGGCTCGGGACTCGAAATAAAAACTTGTGTTTCGGGTATTGTCCCCTCGTCGAGCGAATGAGCATAGATGTCCAATATTTTTTGATGTGTAGCATCGTGAAAGCGCAAATGATCATTCTTTAAATCATTGATTACATAAGCCGCCAATGATTCAGTGTATTGAACAGGAAATCCTTCTTCATCCTGTGTTTCCTGTGTAATTTGTTCATCAGCATAGTGCAACAACAATTTCACCAGTTCGCGTTCCTGATGATATCCGGGAGGCAAATCGTCCTCTGGTCTTTTGGCTTCTTCTTGCTGCGGCTGGTGTTCGGTAGATGGCTCTGGAATGGCATTTCCAAGATCCTTTTTCAACTTTTGCCGCAAGAGCTTATTCAGCTCATTCATCAGGGTGTTTTCGGCTACATCCAGCATGCGGCTGCACTCTTTGATGTAAACTGTGCGATAAATGGGATCGGGAATAAGCGAGATGGTGTGCACGATTTCCTTTACCAATCCAGCCTTTTTGATGGGGTCGTTGGCGCTTTCTTTCAAAAGCAGGTCTGTTTTGAAACTGATAAAATCTTTTGATTGCTTTTGAATAAACGCTTCCACGTCTGCCGTGCGGTTTTTACGCACAAAGGAATCAGGGTCTTCCCCTTCGGGAAGCACCACCACGCGTACATTCATGCCTTCTTCCAAAATCA
>DJWN01000038.1 GCA_002440975.1 Bacteroidales bacterium UBA6229 | reverse complement strand
CGAAGCCTCAAACCCAATGGATTATTTATTCTGGAGGCCTTTCATAAGGATCAGTTACAGCATAATACAGGTGGGCCAAAGAATGCAGAGATGCTATATGACAGTGCGCTGTTGAAATCAGATTTTGGAGACTTACAATTAAGACAACTTACTGAAACCCGCACGATGCTCAATGAAGGCAAGTGGCACAGAGGCCAGGCGGCAGTGGTGCGGTTTATTGGCGAAAAAACCAAATGAGTTTGCTAGGCCAGAAAGGAATAAATCGTTTCGAGCAATTGATGGCGGTCGATAGGTTTTGTGATGTAAGCATCGCAACCTGCTTCCTGGGCTTTTTGTATTTCAATATCCATGGCGTAAGCTGTTTGAGCGATCACAGGCAAATCGGGCCGGAGCTTTTTGATGGTTTCCGTAGCCATATATCCGTTGGTGCGTGGTAATCTGATGTCCATCAATATCAGGTCTATTTTTTCTTTTCCGTCACGAACTATATTAATGGCTTCATCGCCATCCATAGCCCAAAGCACTTTTACAAGGGTTGGACGAAGTATCACCAGCAGCAGGTTGTAATTCATTCTTTCATCTTCAACGATTAAAATTTGCTTGTCGGGCCAATGATAGGAATGTTTCTGTTCGGTGATCGAAATGCTTGGTTTTGATTCTATTTGCACAATGGCAGCCGGAATGGTAAAACGAAATTCAGATCCCGATCCCGGCTCAGATTTTAAACTTACTTTCCCTTCCAGCAAATCTATCAATCCTTTGATGATGGAAAGTCCCAAGCCTGTGCCGCCGTATTTTTTTGTGCTGCTGTAGTCCAATTGCCTGAAGCGCTTAAAAATGAGTTCGTGCTTGTCTTTGCTTATGCCAACACCAGTGTCTTTCACAAAGAAATGCAGTTGACGGTCAATTATTTCATAACCCATTTCGATGGCACCGTTTTCGGTAAACTTAAAAGCATTATCCAACAAATTACTAAATATCTGCTGCAACCTTACAGCATCAGTATTTACAGTAAGATTGCTGATATGTGCGGGTGTATTGAGTTTGAAGTCAAGATCCTGTTTCCCTTTTTTAGTACGCAGTTGATCATACGAACGGTAAAGATTATGCATCATTTCGTTCAGCACGAAATTGGTTTTATGCAGACGCATTTGTCCGGATTCAATCTTGGCGATGTCGATGATATCGTCAATTAAACGGAGCAAAACCTGACCGCTATCGAAGACAATTTGCGAGTATTCTTCTCTTTCGTTTTGTGGCAGGTCGGGATCACGCAAAAAATCAACAAATCCAATGATATGATTCATTGGCGTTCTGATTTCGTGCGACATGCTGGTAAGAAAGGCTGTTTTAAGTTTATCAGATTCTTCTGCTTTTTCGAGGGCTTTGATCAGTTCGTATTCGGTCATTTTTCGTTTCGAAACATCCCCAATGATCAGAATAAAGGAGAGAGCATCGCTCATTTTGCTCGAAACAACGGTTCCTCTGCACTTAAAATATGCATCTTTGTCTTTGTTGAGGGTAAATGGAGCTTCGATATCAAAACCAACTTTCTGATCGATCATCTGGCTGATTTTCCGGCTAAGTTCAGTCCCCAGAAAAGGTTTAAAATTTTTCACATTCATCTTGTTGATGATGTCGGCTGCCGTGGTGTCGAATGTCTTTATAAAAGCCGGATTGGCTGCTGTGATATAGCCATAACGATCAAGGTTTAAAATAGCGAGTGGGATATTGTTTATCGTAACTGCCAACCTGTGTTCAATATCTTTTTCTGACTGCTGGTTTTGCAGATGAAGTTGTTCCTGAAGTTTTGAAACCTGTTGCCTCAGCGAAGAAATTTCTGCCAGAAGTGCTCGTTTTGTTTTGCTGTTATCTTCCATCGGTTTATCCGGATATATCCTTCCGTTTAATTTTCTGACAAGGTTTAACAAAATTAATGTTTCATACGTTAAAAGCAGCGTCAAGGTTACCCCTAAAAACGAAAACTTCCTATTATTGGTCGGTCACTATAATTTTTACGGGTATAACTCTGCCTTTCTGACTAAAAAAGTGCATGAAATAAAGCCCGTTTTTAATTTGTTGTGGCAGCCTAAGTGCATCTTGATTTGAAGTGATTTGCCAGCTTGCCAATTGATGGCCGGCTAAGTCGAAAAGGATAGCTTTCTTCAGAGAAAGGCTGGTTTTAAAGTGAAGGATATTTCCGTAAATCGGATTTGGAAATAGTGTCATTTCCTGATAGCTGGTGTTTGCGCTTAAACCAGGAAATACACCACAATTTTGAATTGTTTCGAGACTTTTTTCACGGATTTGAGGCAGTAAAGCATACAAAGCATCACCCGGACAAGCTGTTGAACAGCCATCGCGGTGGCCGGCAATAGTGCCAAGCTCCTGATTGAGCGGATGAGCTGAACTTCCTTCCGGATCGAGATTTGATTGGATGGCCTTCCAGCTGATAAGTTGATTCAGGGTGCTAAGTGCTTCTTCGCCCGGAGTTTGCGTCATAAAGGTGCCAAGCATACAGATGCCCATAGTTCCTGTGTTACTGGCACAAAAATGCGCGCCCAGCACATTGTCCTGCATTAGATTTTCGCCCGGATCGCGACCGGCAAATAATACACCATCCGGACTGATAAGATAATTATAACCCATGTCGGACCAGCCATTTACCTCGGTGTGGTACAAATAAATACTACGAACGAGGTTTACATAGTCAGTTAGTTCGTTATCGGTTGCAGAGTGATGAATGATCTGATGGCTCACCATGTTTGGAATTCTGTCGTAATTCGGATCGGGTAGTCCTTCGCGCCATTCCTCCTGCATGATCATTACAGGATGTGTGCAGCTGTCGTGAGTATTATTTTTAGATTTTATTTTTTTCTTTAATTCCGGAGTATGAATGAGGTAGGCTGATATTATTTGCTGCTGCTCTGCTTCAAAAATTTTAAAACTCGTTTGGGCACTGTCAAAAACAATGAGATTGCTCATGCACAGGCCATCACTGATCGGGAAATGTTCATCCGGAACGATATCGTAAATCTTGTTTGCTACCCCGATGCTTGCCTTTGCTGATTGTGTTGCATCCATTTCAAAAGCAATGGCTCTGAATTCGCTGCTCTGGTATTTTGTGGGATTTTGCTCAAGTGTGATCTTTGTAACCCATTGTGCCTTAACAGGCAAGTTTATCATACAACTACTGATCAATAAAATCCAAAAATATTTC
>DJWN01000109.1 GCA_002440975.1 Bacteroidales bacterium UBA6229 | reverse complement strand
GGCCTGATTAAAGCACTGACAGGAAGTATGAAAAGCAGGTTAAAAATATTGGAGCCTATGATATTGCCAACTGCGATATCATTATTTTTTTTGAAAGCTGCCACCACAGAAGTCACCAGTTCGGGCAGTGAAGTGCCGGCAGCCACAATGGTTAGTCCAATGATTTTTTCGGATATCCCGAACTGTTGTGCCAGTTCGGTTGCACTTTGAACAACAAGTTTTCCTCCAATGATCAGTCCACTAAGACCGATTGCGACAAGCAAAATGCTTTTGTTCAGTTTAAGTATTTTTCCATCAGTCGATAGCATTGTTTCGTCACGCTTCAGTTGACTAAAAACATAATACAGGAATCCAACAAAAACAAGCAGCAAAAAGCCTGCTTCAATTCTTGAAATACCATCTGTTCCAAAGGGAATCCAATTATTGGCAAGTGCCAGGATTAGCATGGCTGCAAAGAGCGAAAGCGGTATTTCTTTCCAAACGGTGCTCGACTGAACTTTTAAGGGGCTGATCAATCCAGTGATTCCCAGAATCAGAAAAAGATTAAAATTATTACTGCCAATCACATTGCCAAACACCAGATCGAAACTTTGTTCAAAGGCTGCAAAACCGTTTACCACCAGTTCGGGGGCCGATGTGCCAAAAGCTACAATGGTGAGTCCGATGGCAAGGTCGGAAACCTTGAAATGACGCGCTATTGCCGAAGCACCACTAACCAGCCAGTCAGCACCTTTGATAAGCAATAACAATCCGAGCAAAAGTAGTAGGATGGAGAGAAACATAAATGAGATTTTAGGGCAAAAATAAGTTAAGATTACTTGAGTTGGACATCCTAATTAAATGATTTGCAAATAAATCAAAGGAGCTGACAGAACTTCGACTTTTCATGGATAGAAGGATGAAAATGTAATCCATTCAACCAATGAAAGTGATTTAGCTTTTACTTTTACGAAAATGCCTGATTCCAATTACGATTAGTCCCAGCAGGGCAAGCAGGAGCAGCAGCCTGTACATCAACAATAAGCTGGCTTGATCATTGATCAGCTGATTCTTTTTTTCAAGTTCATCATTTATAGCTTCAATTTGCTCCTGGTTAGCATTTAGTTTGTATTTTAAAGTGGTTAGCTCTGTTCGCATTTCGGCATGTTTTTGATCGTAAAATTCGAACTCTCTGAACAGGGATTCGTAATCGCCTAAAGCTTTGTAATTATTTATTTTAGCTTCATTTATCAATATCTCATAAGAAGTTAAACCGAGAGATTTTGAGACATTTCGGGTGGTGTCGAGCATGCGGTTTGACTCCAGATACTGGCCATTTTTCTGGTAAGCCATACCCATATAATAGGAGGTAAGGGCAACACCTTCGCGATAGCCGATGAACTGGCTGATATTAATTGATTTAGTATAGTTTTCAAAGGCTTTCTCCATCTGATTTTTATCCCGGTAGATATTGCCAATATTAGCCAAAACAATTGCCATCCCAAGCTGGTTGCCCAATTTCTCGCGCATTTCGAGTGATTTTTGATAGTATTCCAGGGCGAGGGTGGTGTCGTTGAGGTGCTGGTAATAAATCTTTCCGATATTATTATAGGCCCGGCCAAGCTCCACAAGATCTTTTTTTTGTTCAAAAACCTCTTTAGCCTTCAGTTGCATTTCGAGGGCGAGATCATTTTTATCCCATTGCCAGTAAACCAGCCCGATATTCATAAGCATCTTGGCATAGCGTAGTGAATCCTTGGTTTCTTCGTAAACACTCATGGCTTTCTGATAACTTTCGAGTGCCTGCTGATAATCGCCAGTCGCAAAATACACAGTGGCTCTGTTAGCAGCAGCTGCAGCTTCCTGATCTTTTAGTTCATGCTCGAATGCCAGTTCCAGAGCCTGATCAAAATAACTGATTGACGCTTCATAATCAGCCAGATATTTATATACAAGTCCCATATTGATGTAGGTGCGTGCCAGCTCGGTATAGTTTTTAGTAGATTTCAGGGCTTTTTCTGCTCGTTCCATATAATCCAGTGCCATTTCGTAATCACCTGAAATAGAGGATGTTTTTCCCATCGAGAGCAGGATAATCCCTTTCATATTATCCAGTCCCTGTTGTTTGGCATAAGCTTCGGCACTGCTATCGGCTTCCATACTTTTTTCAACAGAAATTTTTCGGTAAATCTCCGAAAGACGTATAAGTGTTTCTATCCGTTCGCGACCATTTTGTTTTCCGATGAGCTGCGTAAGGCTGTCGATTTGAGCAGACTGTGTGCTAGCATAAGTGGCACTATAACTGAGAAACAGTAGTATAAAGAAAGCAAAATTTTTCAACATTCTCCAAATTTGGAGTAAAAGTATTAAATACTGGCCATAAATCAAACTAATAACTTAATGATTATTATTAAGTTTCATTTTTGTGAGAATTACAATAATAGAAGTAGAGTATATTAGTAGGGGATTAGTTATCCTTGTCGCAAACAGCCTTTTTTTGAAAGCAGCCTGCCGGCTTTGATTAAAACCCGAACCCCAAATTCACAAGCAAGCTTGCGATTTGGGGTTCGGGTTTTAATCACCGCTAACACGGGCTTTCAAAAAAGACTGTGCGGAGAGAGGGGGATTCGAACCCCCGGTTCGCGGTAAAGCGAACAACGGTTTTCGAGACCGCCGCATTCAACCACTCTGCCATCTCTCCGGTTATGAACAGGGTTGGATTTGGTGCGCAAAGTTAGTTTTTTTCAGCGATTGTAAACTGATAATTGAATAAAAAACACCTGAACTGTTTATCTTTGATGATCTAGGCTTAGATTGAATTTCTCAGGAAATCGGGCTGTCTTGTCTTCATAAAAAGTTTTGATTTCCTGAAAGTCTTTTTCGTAATCACCGCTGGGATACAGAAGTGGTCCAAAACCGGTTTCCTTACGTTTGTAGTCCAGAAAACCCAGCACAATTGGGATGTTGGCTTTGAGGGCAATATAGTAATAACCTTTTTTCCAGGTCTTTACAAGCTTACGTGTTCCTTCGGGAGTGATCACCACATTGAGCTGATCAGCAGTTGAAAACAAATGGGAAATCTGATCTACCAGTTTATTGCTCCGGCTGCGGTCAACCGGAATTCCACCCATTTTCTTTAAAATCCATCCAATGGGTCCTTTGAAGGATTCTTTTTTGATCAGGAATTTTACCGGAACCCCAAGTACATAATAGGCCAGCCGGCCAATAACAAAGTCGATATTGCTGGTATGCGGAGCGGCAATGATCACACATTTGCGAATGTTGGCAGGAATGCTGCCTTTGATATGCCAGCCAAAAAGACTCAGGATGAAGCGTGAAAAACTTCGCATAGGATTTGTTTTGCGCAAAAATAGTGGTTTTTACTTTTGTGAAGATTTTGATTTGGAAGTCAAACGAAAAGGCCGGCTTTGCTCATAGCCGACCCTTATTATTCATGATAAGGGGTGTTATTCCTTCATTGCCTCTGGTTTAAGTACCAGCCTCAGGTAGTGATCTGTTTTGAGAAAATCTGCAGCGGCTTTTTGAATGTCTTCTGCTTTCAGGGCTTGTACGCTTTCGTTAAACTCGCTGAGGGTCTGGAGGGGGATCTTATTTTGATCGGCAAAACTGACGTTACTTAGCCAGAAGCGGTTTTGCTTTTCATTGGTCTCACGTTCTCTGATTGAAGTTTCTTTTACTTTGAGCAGGTCTTCTGATTTTGGACCTTCACTTATCAGCCGATTCATTTCATAAAACACAGCATTGGTAAGTGTGTCAACCATTTCGGGATTGGTACCCCAGTTGATATTGATGCTGTATTCTGGTTTGGGGAATTGGCTGTTGCTCTGACGCAAACTCACTCCATACACACCACCCTGATCTTCGCGCAGGTTTTCGCGGAGTTTGATGTTGAGAACCTTCATCATCATCGCCAGCTTAAACCTGTTTTCGGCCGACCATTCAAAAGGCGACTTCATCATAATGGCTACCATGCTCTTATGTTCGGCACCGGCATAAACTTCGGCATCGGTTATCCCTTCTGGGAATTTAGGGCTGCGATCTATCCATTGCATTGCTGGTTTACTGGCCGGAAGGCTGGCGAGGTATTTTTCGAGATAGGGTTGGAGCGTATCCGGACTCAGGTTGCCAACAAAAACAAATGTAAATCCTTTAGCGGATTCGAACATTTGATTATACATGCTATATATCTCTGTGGCGTTCAGTGATTTGAGTTGTGCGTCAGTTGGAATCATCGTAAAGCGCGGGCTGTTTGAGGTTGCCATTTTGTATAAGGTATCATAAAAAACCATCTGAGGGTTCGATCGCATAAACTTAAACTGGTTCTCCATCTGCGAAACATAGGCCTCAAATGCTTCTGCATCTTCCCGTGCAGGATTAAAGTGAAGCTGTATCAATTGAAGTAGTGTTTCAAAATCGCCCGGGCTTGAATTTCCTGAAAAACCCTGTGAGATATCGTTGATCGAAAGCCGGAGGCTGACATTAAGGCCACTGAGTTTTTTGTCCAGTTCAGCTTTGCTGAAATTACCAATTCCGCTGGCAGCAATGATGCTGGATATATTATTGGCAGCAAAGGTTTTGTCATCCTCAAAAAGTGAGGTGCCACCATCGGCATAGGCACTAAGCAGGATTTCATCATTTTTGAAATCGGTTGGTTTCACAAGCACTTTTACTCCATTACTCAACTCGAAAGTGGTGATATCCAGCTTGTCGTCTTTTACTGTTTGCACAATTTTCCCTTTTGGGGGTAAAGTAGCAAGCAATGGTTCGTCCTTAAATTCATCTACCCAGGCAGTAAGCTCGGCTTCTTTGGCTTCGCTGATAGTTGCCAGGATACCGGCTTCATCAGGAATGACAAGGTCTTCTTTTTCGGGGGCAGTAACAACAACCACAAAGTTTTCGTTGGTGACCCATTGTTCGGCTTTGCTGTTTATTTCGGCCAGGCTGATATTTGGGATCAGCTCTTGCGCAATTAACCATTGATTTTCGACGCCCGGTATCGGACTGTTTTCAAGGAAATGGCCGGTGTATGCACTAACAAAGTTTGACGAAGGTGTTTTGTCTTTTTCTTTGAGTTGGTTTTCTATCCTTTTGAGCAGCTCTTTTTTCTGGCGATCCAGCTCTGTGCTTGTAAAGCCAAAGCGTTTCACTCTTTCATTTTCTTTCACAAGGGTTTCGATGGTTTCTTCAATCCTGTTTTCCTTTGCATAGGCAAATGATGCATAGGCATCCATAGCCCTGCCCATAAAACCACCATAATAGGTGTAAGCAAAAATGAAAGGCGTAGCAGGTTTTTGTCTTAGCTCATTTAAGCGATTGATTATTAAGCTGCTGTAAAGTTGTTGAATAAGTTGTTCCCTGTAATCTCCAATGGTTTTGGTTTCCTGTTTGGGATGTTTGTAGAACATTTGAACCATATTTTCGGTTGCTTCGGGATCTGTGGCAATCGCTATCAGTGGTTCTTTATTGCCCTGTACTTCAAAGATTTTTCTTTCTTTTTGATTTATGGGGTTTTTGATATGTGCAAAATGACTGATAATTTTTTCTTCGACCATTTGGATATCAATATCTCCGACCACAATAACAGCCTGAAGATTAGGTCTGTACCAATCTTTATAAAAAGTTGTCAAGCGTTCGTAAGGGGCATTGTTGATGATATCAATTAGTCCGATGGGAATGCGGTCGGCATAGCGGGAATCTTTAAAAATGACCGGAAAGTATTCTTTTCTCATGCGGTCATCGGCACCCAGCCCCATGCGCCATTCTTCGCGAATTACGCCTCTTTCCTTGTCTATTTCTTCGGGCTCGAAACTAACCTGATGTGCCCAGTCTTCCAACACCATAAAAGCTGAATCGATGAGCCCCTGCCGGTCGGTTGGGAGTTGCAGCATATAAACGGTTTCATCAAAACNNGCGCTTTTGCTAAAGTTTTTGGTGCCATTGAAGCACATATGTTCTACAAAATGAGCCAGCCCCTGCTGGTCATCATCTTCCAAAATGGAACCGGCATTGGTAACCAGCCTCATCTCAACCCTGTTTTCGGGCATGGTATTTTGGCGGATATAATAGCGCAATCCATTGGCAAGTGTATCAATTTTAACTGTTGGATCTATGGGGATGCCAGCTGTGAGATCCAGTTGTTGAGCGTTGAGGACGGTAATCAGACCGAATAACGCCAGGATAAAGGAGAAGTAATATTTTTTCATAATTAACCCAGGTAGTTTTGAAATTAGGAATTTGATTTGTGAGCTATGCCTACAAATTTAGTTGTTTTTTAACAGATGAATGAATTAAAAATTAAGTTTTTGTCGTATTAATCAGCAACTAACCAATTGAAAAAGCCGGATGAGCTTGTTTTCATCCGGCTTAGTAAAAATGTTAAAAGCTTACTTTATCTGATGGTAATCTTTCTGACCACAATACCATCTTCAAGCTTTATCGAGAGCAGGTAAATGCCTTGTTTCAGCATATCGGTTTCCAATGTAAAAGTTTTGGCAACCGGTGAATTTTGCGATATCACCCTGCCATTGAGATCGCTAAGGATAAGCTGCAGGATTGCGGATTCACATTCGATATTGATCCTTTCAGAAGCCGGCAAAGGATAAATTTTGATATTTTGTTTGCCTGCTTCGTTTATTGAGCTGCCACCAACCTGGATAAAGGCTACTTTGGTTTCGGTATGGCTCATGCTGTTATTATCGGTCACAGTTAAGGAAACGGTGTAGATTCCATTGGCCGTGTAGGTATGTGTTGGATTTTGCAAGGTGCTGGTTCCGCCATCTCCAAAGTTCCATACCCAGGAGGTGATCGAAAGTGGATCACGTGTTTTCTCTGGCATTTCGAAACGGGTATCGCCGGGTGCATTTTCCTGTATCACATTGCGGATGGTAAGTTGTCCGGTATTTCCGTTTACATCGCAAACATACCAGTAATCGCCTTCACCATTCGTTGGAACCTGCAAGGTTTGAAGTAAACCATTCTGTCCATATATCTGCACTACTGCCTGCGAAGCCGTGATAGGGCCATCACCTGCATATTTATAGATATAATATTGATAAGTGCCTGCAAACATATCATAAATGGTCATGGTTTCAGGGCCATAACCACTTGTGATGTCGTGGTCCAGAGCAGCATAAGGAGCTGTTTCGATGCTTCCCTGGTCACTATAATAAATATGATAGGTTTGACCTTCAATCTCCGGTGTATTCATATGTGAGTCTAAATCCCTTGGATTTTCGCCCCAGTTGAGTACAAAACGCATTTGTCCGCTTGCCAGTATGGGCGAAAGTGAGATATTTAATGTCAGGGTGCCATCCTGTGGTATGATTACCTGATTGTTGGAATAGGTGTTGTAATCTGTTTTTGAGCAGGTTACAGTATTACTGTTTTCAGTGCTTTGGTCGTAAAAGTTGACTACCAAGGGTGAAAGTCCGTTGGTGGGATTGGCATTGAAATTAGCAGTGAGCATTCCAATGGGAACATTTTCTATCAGGTAGTTACCCTCTGAATCTGTAAGGTCGGATAATCCTGAAACACTCACCAAGGCACCTTGAATTGGATCGCCGGTGAGTGCATCTGTTACCATACCAGTGAGGGTTCCTGTTCCGGCACTGCCACCACTTACATTGATGTAAGCTGTTTTGATTTCGGTATCAGTGGTTGTTCCATTGCCAATGGTGAGCGAAACAGTATAAGAACCTGCGTTATTGTAAGTGTGCGAAGGATTCTGCAAGGTGCTGGTTGTGCCATCTCCAAAATTCCACAGCCAACTTACAACGTCTTTCTGGGGTTTCGCTTTGGGTGGGTAAATTTCTGCTTTTGATGAGCCAGGCTCATTTTCCTGTATCACATTGTGAATCGTCAGTTGTCCTGTGCTTCCGTTTACATCGCAAACATACCAATAAAGTCCTGTACCAGTGGTTGGGACCTGAAGGGTTTGAAGCAATCCTGCATCGTTATAAATCTGTACAACAGCCTCCGAGCTTGTGATGTCAGGTGATTCTGAAAAGTTATGAATGAAATACTTATAAGTGCCTGCAAAGAAATCATAGATTGTAACTGTTTCAGGGCCGTAGCTGTCGGTATCGTCATGATCGAGTGCAGCGTAGGGTGCTTCAGTGGAGCTGCCCTCATCAGAATAATAAACATGGTAAGAACTACCTTCAATTTCGGGAGTTAGCAGATGTGAATCAAGGTCTTCAGGATTAAGACCCCAGTTGAGTACGAAACGCATCTGCCCGCTCGAAAGAATAGGCGAAAGTGAGATATTCAGGGTAAGTGTTCCATTGGGTGGTATGTTTACATTGTTATTCACATAAGTGATATAATCTGTTTTGGAACAACTTACAATGTGCGAGCCATCGCTGGAATAATCAGTGAAATTCACATTTAGTGGTGCTTCACCGTTTGTAATGTTGGCTGCAAAATCAGCTGTAAGCACACCTGCGGGGATACCGGTAATGGTGTAATTTCCATCCCCATCTGTATTGGCCGAAAGCCCGGCAACACTCACCTGGGCATTAGCGATCGGCAGACCGTTGAAGGCATCCGATACCTGTCCGGTTAAGGTGCTTCCAACCGCAGTTTCTGTTGTGATTTCCAAATCGTCCAGCATAAAAATGAAAGCATCACTCGAAACACATTGAATGCCCACCCTTATGGTTTGGCCGTTGTATTGCGAGAGGTCAAATGTTTTTTGTTGCCAGGCATTGGCCGGTGCTTCAAGATAGCTGCCTGATGAAATGATTGTGAAGTCAGCAGGATCAGTTCCGGTAGTGGAAATGCCCACTCTGTAACGTTCCAGGCCGTAATCGGCTGTGTAGGATTTTACCCAGAAACTCACACTGGAGTTAGTTCCCAGGTTAGTTTCCGGACTGATGATCCAGTCGTTGTTATCAGGTGTTGTGCTGGCAAAACAAGCCGCAAATTTATTTCCGGAATGCGGCTGAATGGCGTCATCCGTCATGGCAGGATTAGTTTGCGCAGGGTTGAAGATGATAAAAGACATGGGGGCATACTCATTCAAAAAATCAATGCCTTCGAAACCATAGGTCTCACTGCCGTCAACATCTACCAGGGTCCAGGGTGAAAAATTCAGGGAAAAGTCGGCATAATCCTCAAAACCATCAGTATAGCTGGATACTGGAGCGGCTTTTACAGGAGTGTTGTTGATTACTTCAACATTCTGTGGAATACCTTTAACACGATTGTGTTGTGCGTAAATCATGTTCCATCCGAGTGACAGAACTACTAAGGAGAGTAGAAATTGTTTCATAGCGCGATTTCTTTAATTGGTTTGAAGCGGTAAAGTTAAGTCCTTTGATTAGGAATTACAAGTGCGTAATAAAAAAAGATATTTACAAAAATTTTATAGTTGTTTTAGTTCAAGTAAGTGATGTTTTGGTTTGTAGGTATCAGATACTTACCCAAGCAACAAACGTATTGCCTGGTCGCTTTCCGGGTAATAAGCATACACTTTCATGCCCACACTAAAAGCCATAGCAAGCATGGTTAGTGTTGTTTGCGAGGGTTTGTGGTCAGGAGTGAGTACCAGGCTGGCACGGTGATTTACCGGTTTTGCAGGTTTTTCGAGTGATTCCACAATATTTTTCTCCATAACAAAACGTGGCGATTCATCACCAAAATAATTGCTGTCGAAACCATTTATTTGAAAGTTGTTTTTTAGTCTCATCAACACAGCAGCTGCGTTTTCGGGTCTTACTGTAAGCCTTAGCTTTTTTATGCCTTTGTTTTTGGCTTTTATTTCCTGCAGGCCTGCCAATGCACTTCCGAGCCCGATATGCCGAAATTCTTTTTTTACAGTGGTACCGTATAGCAAAGCTTCATCAGAGGCAAATGAATGTTGCTTGTCGATCGGTTCGAAAAGAATCAGGCTATAGCCTGCCAGCTTATTTTGATGCAGGGCAACAAGCAAACCATCCTTGTGTGCGATAGCTATGAGTTGCTCCATAGTTAACGCATAATGAATTCCAATGTATTTGTCGTCAAGTGCTTTAATCTGTTCAAGTATTTCAGGATCATCACTTTGTTTGATGCTGAAAGTTATTCCATCTAATGTGATGGTTGTTGTAGTATTGTTAGCCGCTTTCATTAGGTTGTTTTTAGAACTCCGTTTCCAGGTTTAACGCTTGCTTTAATGTCATTAAATAGGGACGGTGTTGAGCCATTTGTTCAAATTTTTCGCGATCGGTATAGGCTCCGGCAGATTGCGGTTTTTCGGCTACGATAGGATTCAGTTTAAACTGGTTGTTGTTTAGCTTGTTTTTTAGAAAGTCGAAAAGCGCATTCATATTTAATTTGTCGTTGGCTATGAGGTTGTTGTCGATGGTAAAATCAATCACAAAATCTTCTTTCAGTTGTGGCTCGTACCGGCCTATTGCGGTGGCAAAACTAGGCGAAATATGCTTATAATCTTCTACAAAAGCTTTCCAGGTTAATATTAATTTTTCCTGCGTAAACTCATTTTTTGTTGCGGGTTCCGGCTCCTCCGGCTTGTCTTGTGATTCTGTTTCGTCATCGTTGATCGACACGGTACGAACCGAATTGCTGCGTGGCGGTGATTCGCGTACCAGATTTGGCGTTTCAGAAGCTTGTTGTGGGGGTGTGTTATAGACAGCTTTTGCTGTAGTTGGGGAGGTTGAACCTGCGGCTGATGAGGCCGGCTTTTGCTGCTGCGAAATGCCAGGCTTAGCTTTGGCGGGCTCTGCTGCCTTAGGAATAGCGGGTTTGATTTGCTGTGTAGTATCTGTTAATGCTCCGGCAGACAGTGCACAAAGCTGCATGAGCGTGATTTCGAGGTGCAGCCTTTTGTTGCTGCTGTTTCGGTAGTTGAGATCGCACTGGTTATTGAGGTTGAGTGCCTGCAGCAAAAATTGCGGACTACATCTACGTGACTGTTCTGCATAACGATCCTGCAAGCTTTTGCTAACTTCCATCAGCCTGATTGTTGCTTCATCCTTGCTAACCAGCAGGCTACGCAGATGGCTGCCCAATCCGTGAATAAAATGCTGTGGATCGAAGCCATTATCGATGATCTCGTTCAGGGTAAGCAACACAGCCGAAGTATCCTGTTGCAGGATTTGTTCGATGATGTTGAAATAATAATCGTAGTCGAGCACGTTGAGGTTTTCGATCACATCTTTATAAGTGATATGCCTGCCCGAAAAGCTCACCATCTGATCAAATATTGACAAGGCATCGCGTAAGGCACCATCAGCTTTCTGGGCGATGATATTCAAGGCTTCGGCATCGGCTTCCACACCTTCTTTGGAGGCTACAAAAGCCAGGTGACTGCTGATATCTTCTAGCGTAATACGTTTAAAATCAAATATCTGACAACGTGATAGTATGGTAGGAATGATTTTATGTTTTTCGGTGGTGGCCAGGATAAATTTAGCGTAGGAGGGTGGCTCTTCCAGTGTTTTCAGGAAGGCGTTAAAAGCCGCCTGCGACAGCATATGCACCTCATCGATGATATAAATCTTGTAAGCTCCAACCTGCGGAGGGATACGCACCTGATCGACCAGATTTCGGATATCTTCGACAGAATTATTGGATGCGGCATCCAACTCGTGGATGTTAAAGGAGTTGGATCTGTTGAAAGAGATACAGGATTCGCACTGATCGCAGGCTTCCATCTCGGGAGTAGGAGTGAGGCAGTTGATCGTTTTGGCCATGATGCGGGCACAGGTGGTTTTGCCTACACCACGCGGACCGGTGAATAGAAAAGCCTGCGCCAGGGTGTTGTTTCGAATGGCGTTTTTGAGTGTGTTGGTGATGGCTTGTTGTCCGACCACGGTATCAAAAGTGGTGGGGCGGTATTTTCGGGCAGAAACGATGAAGTTGTCCATGAGCTAAGTCCTGTTTTTTACTGAACAAAAATACTTGAAATTTTATGTTCAGGCATTTTTTGACTGAAAGGAATTCAAAAATCCTTTAATTTGCAGTAAATAAAAACCATTGGTGGTTTGAGCTTTTGAGCAAAACATCAACCACTGATCAAAACAAAATGAAAATGATTAAGAAGCTCTTTTTAGGTGTATTTTTTTTAAGTCTGTTCTTTGTTTCATGCGGTCCTTCGCAATACGTAACAGGCAGTTATGTGAATCGTGAGGCACTTCCTGAAGAACCTTATCAAAAGATTTTTATTTTGGCACTTGGATCGCACAATACTTCGCGTTCGGTGGTTGAAAAACAGCTGGCCGATGCTGCTAGGGCCAAGGGATTTGAAACCGTTATCGGTTCCGAGGTGTTGCCATCCGGATTTTTGGCCGAGAGGCCTGACAAACAGATATTACACGAAGAAATCGTCCGGTCAGGTGCTGATGCCGTATTTACTGTGGCACTGCTTCATGCCGAAACGCAGGATCGTTATGTGCCCGGAACCCCGGATCCCATGATCAGCTATCCTTTTTACGGCTCCTATTATGGCTATTATAATTTTCGTTATCCATTAATTTACGATCCGGGCTATTATGTGAAAGAGAATGTTTATTTTATTGAAGGAAACCTCTATGATCTGAAAACCGATAAGTTGGTCTGGAACCTGCAATCCAAAAGCTACGAACCTGCCAATCTTGGTGAATTTGGCGAAGGCTATGCAGCTTTGGTTATGAAACAACTGCAGAAAGAAGGTTGGGTAAGGAAATAGAGTTATTTCATGCAAAAGGAGCACTGCTTGAGGCGGGGGTGGTGTTCCCGCCTTTTGTGATGCTCTCGGCTTACTTCGACATGGTTCGACAGGCTCACCACAGGTGCTCAGTACAAGTCGCTCAATCACCAATGCTCAATCACCGGATTCCAATGAACAGCAAGGATAATCCAAACGAAATCAATGAAGTTTTCTATGATTGCGTAAATGT
>DJWN01000131.1 GCA_002440975.1 Bacteroidales bacterium UBA6229 | reverse complement strand
TTTATCTAAACGTTCTTCTGCCATAGTGGATTATAGAATATTATAAAATTGTTTGTTTAGTTTTTTATCTGCTTCTGAAATTCCAAAAGTTTCATCTGCCATTTCAGAGAAATTTACGTACAACTGGTTTTTGTCCAGCACTTCAAGTAAAAATTTCTTTTGTTCTTCAAGCGAAAGGGTTTTAAATTCTTCGATGCGTTCATCAAAACCTTGCTTGTCGAATTGGTAACTCAGAAAAGCTTTTTCTTTCATTTGTTGCCAAACCGAAATAAGTTTTTCTTTGCTGTCGGCTTCTAAAATTTGGTCGGCATAAGTTTGGTTGTATTTGGCTAATTCGCAATAAATGAATGAGCCCCCGCCTTGCCAATTTACATCTTTTGAAATTCCACTTTGCTCGCCATTTATGACATTTATTAAGCGTTTTATTGAATCATTATCACCGTAATCTAATTGTTCAACTCCGATAAATTTTCTATTAAGCTTAAGGCACACAGCTGTAGTGGAGCCAGAACCATTAAAAAAATCCATTACTAAATCATTTTCATCTGTAAAGAGAAATAAAAAACGTCTTAACAGCGCTTCTGGTTTCTTACCAGCTGGAAACGAAATGCCACCTTCATTTTGCGTATTTTGAAAATCAATATCATTCCAAAAATCACACAATAAAGTAGATAAATCTTCTTCTCCTGTATCTAATTTGCTTATAGAATCTTCAAGAAAAACTAACCGTCTTCCATTTAAAGCAAATTCATCAGGATTACTTGAATATTTAATAACTTTATCGGGATTATCAAGAGATAATTGTTTTCCCTTGTCAGATATTGATGGTTGTGTCTGAAAAATGGTTGTTTTATTAGCTAAATAAAATTCCTTAATTCTTTTATTGTCAATATCAATATCATTAATAGTAGATTTTTCAGGTAAAAGCCCCTCTTCTATTAGTACTTCAACTAAATTAGATACTTCAAGTGTTTCAATATTTAATATTCTTGAAAAATGAGTATCCCATTTTATTCTTTTAGCATATTGGGGGTTGATTTTTTCAATACCCCCTTTAGAGTAAATATGAATGTAGTCTTTTTGTTTAATTATTTTTTTATCTCTATGCGTTGTTTTTCTTCCACTTGGTGTAGAAGATTTAACAACAATTGTACTTTCAAAGTTATTCGGTGTAAAAACTTCATCTGCTAAATTCTTTAAATAGGATTGTTCATTGTCATCACAATGTATTGCAATAACTCCATTAGTTTTTAGTAATTCTTTTGCAAATGATAATCGATTTTTCATAAAAGTTAACCATGAACTATGGTTAAAACTATCATTATACTGAAAACTATCACTACCTGTATTGTAAGGTGGGTCGATGTAAATAAGTTTAACCCTGTTTTTAAAACGTTTTTTCAAAGAAGCAAGAGCCAATAAGTTATTTCCTTTAATGATAAGGTTATCGTTATCAGTTATTTCTGTTACTTTGTTTTCGCCCTTTTGGTCGTATTTCTTCCAGTTGGTAAAAACTTTAGGATCAAGCAGGCGGTCTATTTCATCAGGTGCAAGTGTTTCGTTCCAGAAAATTTCGTTGCGTTTTTGGTCTTCTTTGGTTTGTCCGCCTTCCAAAACGCAGTCTTTATGTGGCCATGCCAACACCACATCGTTTTTTGAAGTTATGTAATTGTCGGTTGTGCCATCGTTAATTGTTAATCCAATCTTGTTTTTAAAAGCGGTGTAACTGTCCGGCAAAAAAGACTTATTATTTACAAAACGCTGAAATTTAATTTTGTCGAATACCAAAACGCCTTCTACATCAGTAAAAAAATGAGTTTTAAATGTGTCGTGCTTTATTAAATGCTTAATAAGTTGTGGGTCAACCTGTAATGCCATTTCAACAATCTTGTTTTTGTTTAGTTGTCCGTCAACTACCAAAGCATCTTCGTGTTGGAGTATATTTATCAGTTCGTTTTGTAAGTTCTGCATATTCTAAAATCCTTATTTAATAATCTCGCAAATTAACAATTTTCGGTTCAATAATCGGTAGAAATTCCGCTCAATCTGCGCGCGGTGGCAAAAAAGCATGTGTTTGGCAGCGAAGCGAAGCTTGCAGGGAAGGGCTGCCAAACTTATGCTTTGTGGGTTGGCAATCCTTTCTCTTTTTTCGTGTGTCGGGAAACAAAAATTTCTTCATTTTATTGCTGTCGTTTCTGGTTTCGTAGCCTTGTGCCTAACAAGCGAATACCCGCACTATTGTGTATATATTCTACATATCTGCTTGTCCAGTTTTCATGGTTAAAAGGCTTTTTAGAGGATAAACTTATCAAACACCAAAAACCCAACCCATACCTTGGGCGGAATGTACAATCCAATCCCTTGGTTGTGATATGGGCAAAAATTTCAATCGTTTTGCTGGTGGCATGATCAGGTTTTGGTTATTGTCGCCGCTAATTTAGCAATTCTTCTTTTATTAAACCAGGGAATCTCTGGAAAAATAAAAAATTCCGTTTGATGTTACACTTTCTTCGAATCCTCTTAGTTCAATTACGAATCGGTTTGATCCAAAAGTGCATCAAAATTTACAAGGCAGAATCACCACCAGATTATATACACCTATAGCTCAGGCTACAAGTATTCAGTAGTTTGTTTCGAACAAATTCTCAATCGGGTTCCAATTCGGTTTAGTTTCCTTCTTTTGCTATGCTTTTGGCTTTGTAGGCCACATCAACCAACAGGCCACCAAGTTGTTCGTACAGACTGCCCATGCCATTGCTCAGGTTCCAGGTGTTGGTTAAAACGATGATGCTGATATCGTTTTCAGGGTCATAAATCATGAGGGAGAGATAGCCTTCGTGTGCCCCATTGTGCCCATAACCCAGCCCGTTGGTAAGCGTCAAACCACATCCGTAAGCATATGTTGAAGTGGTATTCACCGGGATCACATTCATCATTATCGTATTGGCATTATAACTTGTAAGTGGCCCCTCTCCCCTTAATAGTTTACGGATAAAATGTGCAAGATCATATGGCGTGGCAATGATATTTCCTTCGGCTACATTACCCGAAATATTCGAAGCTGTGACATCATATACCTGGTTATTTTGCAGGACATAACCCGGAAAAAATGGCTCCGGCATCTGTTGATCCGGTCCAAATACCGGTACCGAGGTATTTATTAAACCCATTGGCGTAACAAGATTTTGAACAATAAAATCCTGGTACGACTGTCCGGAAACCCGCTCAATTATTCTGGCCAAAACAGAATATCCCGTATTGCTGTAGTGATAATCTGTTCCAGGCTCAAAATAAAAAAGTTCAGTCTGCGATACCACGCTAATCAGCTCTTCCGGTGTAAAAGTATGATCCGCATCCTGTTCCATCACATATTCCAGATAAAAATGCCCCTTATACGGCACTTCAGCACTAACAGAATGAGGGATTGTATCGTTGGTAACATCAAAGATTCCAGCCCGATGCCGCAACAGATCCAAAATACTTATTTCATCCTTGAAAGGAATGGCATAGGCTGCTGTATTGGGCAAATAAAGCTGATCAGTTCCAGGAATCGTATCCGTTAGTAAATGATCAATGTTAAGTTTTCCTTGCTGATGCAGCAACAAAACGGCTGTAGCAGTAAATGTTTTGGTGTTGCTGGCTGCTCTGAAATGAAACTTCTCATTAACAGCCTCGTCAAAATGACTGGCCATAAAATATGGCTCACCTTTAACAAGCACCTGAAGTGCTATTCCACCAGGATAGGATGGATACTTCTGCACATATTTTGTCATCTCATTGTCAAGCATGATCTCAAATTGTGATTGCAGTTCAGCAGGCATCAGGCTCTGGTCATCCTTTTTGTTACACGAAGTATTGCTGATCAGCAGTATCAAAACGATCAAATAAGAAGTTCTCATGCGTGTAATTTTTTAATGGAAAACAAAAATAAAATTAATTCCAATGGATTACACGGATTCAATAAAACGATCAATATTTTTATGAAATAAAGTCTTCTTAAGCCGACTATTACAGTAATCTTTAAACCGAAGGATCTGATTACCTGGCTTACCAGGCACTTCAGCCTTATTAAAAAGACACTAGTGCCCTGCCTTCAGCCGTTGGGCCGCCAGATGATCTGCCAGGTTCCAGGATAAAATAGTTTTGATCTCGTGCCTGCGATGAAACTTCGCTTTACGCTTCTGAAGCTGTTCATAAAATTCGCTTCCGTGCATATACTCAGCTTCCAGAAAGTATAGCTGTTGCTGTGCTGCATCTATTTTTTCGAGTTGTTCCAGACTTAGGTCCATATCATCCAATGTACGATCGGGAAGGTCGATCAAAAAATCGAAATGCACAAAAGACCGCTCATAATTTTTCAGGTTATAGCGAGCTATCAGCGTATCCCAGTCGGGTAATGAAGCAAGTGCCAACACAACAAAAAAAGCCAGACTGCTTTGCCGGATCAGCCAGAAAACAGAGCGTGCTTTATGGATTTTCTGATACAGCAAAACCAATCCGATTATCAGCAATACCAACACAAAAACAACGGCAATACGCTTGTAAGCCAGCGCAAAATAATTCATATACCAATAGTTGCGCATCCCAACAGATAAGACTAAAAAAGCATTTTGGATGATCCATGCCGAAGCCAAAAATCTAATACTTTTGTTTTGCTGCAAACCCCTGGAACGATCGCTATAAATAGCTAATAGCACCAGCGAAGCAAGGGCAACAGAAAACAATAACAAAAAAGTTCCCTCGTGAACAAATTGCTTCAGGAATCCGCCATTCCATTCAAAAAACAACCACACATTTTTCAGGTCGAGCCAATTGACTATTGCCAGCAAAACATTCAATAAAACCAATACAACTTTGAGGCTGTTCAACACGGCAGTTGAAATTTGTCGTTCGCTTAACACATGTGTTTCAGGTTTTTCGTTCAGCTTTGTAATCATCGAATCAGGCTGTGAAAACAAAACATAGGCTGCGATCAAAAATCCGAGCACCATCAGCGGAATCCATTCAGGATCAATAATATCAAACAGTTTGTAAATATAATCGGTCGCAATGTTTGAAAGATTCTCGAACCACGGACTTGCAGTAGCATAGATCAGTGCAAAAACCAATACGACAAACAAGCCGGCCAGCAGAATAAGCACAACAGCGATCAACCGTCGGCCTCTTGACTGCTCTTTCCCTGCAATTTCCTCTCCTATCGCCCGAATACCATAAAAAGGCGACCTCACTAAATTTCCGGCAATGGCCAAGGCAGCACCAAATAAGTTGGCTTCCTGCAACTGCGAAAGATAAGCTACCAACAGGGCAAGGAATAGCAGGTTAACAAGGATCACCAGGGTGGAATTTACCAAAACAACAGCAATCAGGGTAGCCAATAAGGAAAACACCAGCACTTTCGCATAGACAGGCTGGATAAAACATCCAAACTTTTGCCGCAGACTAAACAAAACCAGCAACTCATAAATGAGTAGATTAAGACCGATGTGCTGCCTGTAAAACAACAAAGTGAAAACAACTGTAAGCAAAAACCACAGCATAAGTGATCTGGTTCTGATCATGAGGGTAGGTTTTTTATGAAACCCAAACGCGTACTAAAAAATAATATTGCGTGTAAATCAAATATTTACCTGCTTCTTGTGATCAGTAATCATTTCGCGAATGCAAACCACATAAGGAGTTGCTTTCATGCTGAATTTTTTTTCAAACTTTGTGCTATCAAACACATAAGGGCGGTCGTACTGATACATCATCTCCGGCATTTCGCGAAGAAAAGGTATAAACCAACCCAGCATTCTGATCATGGACTTACTTAAAACCGTATATTTTGGCTTCACTCCCATTTCGGAAGCAATATTCTCTATCCATTCCAATCCACTCAA
>DJWN01000101.1 GCA_002440975.1 Bacteroidales bacterium UBA6229 | reverse complement strand
GTTAAATTTTTCTGAGTTCACGGTACTGAAAGCAGATTATGCCTTTCCAATAGCCTACCCTGACTGGGATATCCCAAGTGTTATGTTTTTAAAACGAATCAGCGGACATTTGTTTTTTGACACTGCCACCGGCACAAACAGTCAATTGGCATTACAAACGGTAAGTTCCACGGGACTTGAACTTTTTACCGACTGGCATTTCTTAGGGTTACTTCCTGAAATTACCCTTGGTGTGAGGGGCATTTACCTCCTACAGAAAAAAAGCACCGAAGTAGAGTTTTTATTTGGGTTTTCGTTTTAGGAAGTGATGGAATAAATTCCATCGTTACCATGTCGGCTGTGCCCATGGCACTTTAAAGTAGGAACTCCCCAATGCCGTAGGCATGACCGACATTGTATCCCGGGATTTTAATCCCGGGACTTGAGTTTGGCATTTAACTAGATAGCCGAGTGTTTTTTTTCAAAAAAAAGCGGTCAGAGTGCACTGGTTGCTGTTTTTTGTATTATATTTGTATCTAGTTATATAACTAGTTTTAATAATTTGCACTATGGGCTTTCCGACAAAAATTCAGCTCATCAAACGAGCTAAAAGCGAACAGTGGTACATTAACTTCCCTTCGGCTATTGCACAAGCCATGGAGTTTGAGCGTGGCGAGGTTGTTGAATGGCTAATTGAGGACAGACTCAAGATGATCCTTAAAAGGGATGAATCTGTTCTCAGTTCTGATAAAAAAAACCTCAGACGGATCCTTGATTGAAGAGTTTGAGGTACTAATAAACCAATGTGCGGATGCTTTCAATCAGCAAAGCGCATGGAGAACCGGATATGATCTGGCATTTGGCACCCTTAACTGTATGGGTCGACACACAGTTACTGGTATGCTCACTGCGAGCGGGCAGCAGTTTATGGATTGGTCACCTGCCTACCGATTATTCAATCAGGCCAGGGTTGATACTTCCAAATTATATGATGTAGTTCGTTGCTGTGTTTTGCAGGAGTTAGATTCACATCAGTTTATAGTTGCTCACATGGATGATACCATACTAAAAAAAAACTGGCAAGCGCATCCCAGGGACAGCCTGGCACCGGGACCCTCTGGGGCCTCCCTTTCAAACCAATTTTATCTGGGGTCAACGTTACCTGCAGATATCAATGGCTCTACCGGATCGCCCTGATTGCTCACAGTCAAGAGCCATTCCAATAGATTTCCATCACTGTCCAACTGCAAAAAAACCAAGTAAAAAGGCAGATCAAACGCACTGGGAAGATTATAAAGAACAACAAAAGATATTAAAGCTAAGCAAACAAGGAAGCGATAGACTTACAGAACTCAGGAATTCAATGGACAAACAAGGCTTTTGTGATAAACAAATTATTGTTAGTGTTGACGGCAGCTATACCAACGAGCAAATATTGAAGCATCTGCCAGAACGTGTTACCCTGATTGGACGTATTAGAAAAGATACAAAGCTTTACGATGTCCCGCAATCTCAGCCTAAACTGGGAAGGAAGCGCACTTATGGGGAAAGATTGCCAACACCT
The DNA here is from genome assembly GCA_002440975.1 of Bacteroidales bacterium UBA6229. Taxonomy (GTDB): domain Bacteria; phylum Bacteroidota; class Bacteroidia; order Bacteroidales; family F082; genus UBA5536. The sequence continues at coordinate 3,001 of DJWN01000101.1, read as the reverse complement.
GAACAAATCAGGCAGTCAGATAAATATGAATGGCAAGAAGTAAAGGCTTGGGCAGCAGGTAGAGAACATAAATTTAATGTCAAAGTTATAAAAAACACCCTTTGGCGATCAGCTGGGCTCAAACACCTGATGCAACTGGTCATAATCCGACCATTAGGCTATAGGCTTACTAAATCATCCAAAATGCTATACCGAGAACCGGCTTATCTGATTTGCACAGACAATGAACTCAACATTGAAACACTTCTGCAATCCTACCTATGGCGCTGGGAAATTGAGGTAAACTTCAGAGACGAGAAAACATTGATGGGATGTGGACAAGCTCAGGTTAGAAATAAGGAGTCTATAAAACTTGTTCCAGCATTTATAACTGCTGTTTATGCGATGCTTCATCTTGCAGCGCACCGCTCGCTCAAAAAAGCAGACCAAATCATGTTACCCCGACCAAAATGGTACAAGAAAAAACCTGAAAAACGTCACTCAACCGGAGATTTGATTAACAATATAAAGGCACAGCTTTGGGCAAGAGGCATTGGTTTGAATTTCTCTGGCTTCGTTAATCAGGAATTGAAAACACAAAGCCAGAGAAATGCAGCAAACCCATGTACTTCCGCTATGTTCTATATGAGAAACCAGCCAAACTCAAGTCCCCGGAATTTATTCCGGGGTACATGGTGATGTAAAAACCCCATTGCCTATTCAGCTCCTAAAAGTGGTTCCGTATCTAAAGCATACCACGTGATTACCGGTTGATTCCTTGCGACATCAAATCGTTATATCGATTATTTATAATCACCAAAATACTTCATAAACTGCAATCTTTCGTACACCTCGGGGTTGGTGCTTTTGGCCTGGCTGAGTTTTCCGCGAAACTGGTGGATTGTCTCCATGCCTTTGTCTTGCATCCATTGGCTCACAAACGACAGGATATGTCCAATTTCGGCTGGGCCTTTTTTATACAATACCGATGCCAACTGCACGGCGGTGGCTCCCGCCAGCAATTGTTTAACCACGGCTTCACCGCTGTGGATGCCTGTTGTGGCTGCCAAATCCATGTTCACGCGTTTGGCCATCATGGCTACCCAACGCAGGGTTGTGGCCATCTCTACTGGTGTACTCAACACATCGGCTACCGTTGATTTCATATGGTAAATGTCAATATCAGGACTGGTAAACCTGTTGAACAGCACCACGCCATCAGCCTTGTGCTCCTCCAATCCTTTAATTACTTTGGCCAGATTGCTGAAAAACGGACTTATTTTCACAGCTATCGGAAGTTTAACGGCTGCTTTCACTTTGCTGAGTATTTGGTAATACGCCTTCTCGTTGCTGTCGCAGGTAGTGTTCATGCCAAATGGCATTACGAAGATATTGAGTTCCAGCGCATCTGCCCCTGCTTTTTCAATTTTTTTGGCGAAATCGACCCACTCGAGCGATGATCTGCAATTGATGCTGGCTATCACTGGAATACGTACACTCCGTTTGGCTTCGCTAATTAATTCGAGGTAATTCCCCAGCTCCTCCTGCTTGATGTGGACATCCATGTAATCAAAGGTTTCGCTGTAATCCACAAACAATTCCCCATGCTCCTCGGCCTTGCGTACGCGGTAGTCGGCTTCCATAAGGATTTGTTCTTCAAACAGCGATTTGAGCACTACGGCCGCAGCACCATGGTTTTCGAGTTCGACAATTTTTTTAACACTGTCGGTGAGGCCTGAGCTGGCCACCACCAACGGGTTTTTTAGGTTTAGTCCGAGATATCTTGTGTTTAGATCTGCCATTTTATTTCCGGTTAGGGTTAGTATCTTTTAAAGGCTTCAGTAAATTCCTCAGCGAAACGTTTTTCCAGGTAGTCGCATCCGTGATTGAACATGCGTTGGGGAGAATCGTCAGCCGTGGGCATAAACGCCACGGGTTGTGCTTCGGTAACAGGTAAGTGTCCCACAATTTCCATAAACACCTCTCCTGCATCGTGCACTCCGTTCATGCCAAACTTGCTGCCCAACACGATCAGCTGCTCCAGGTTTGTGTGTTCGATTTTTGGTTCAATTTGCTGATCGAACTGCTGTAGCACCTTTTGGGTATTGGTATAGCTACCTGCCGATTCAATGGGGAAAGAAGCGGGCAAAATAAGATCAGCTTTTCGGGCTGTTTCGGTCATAAAATAATCCTGAACCACTACAAAAGGTACCCCTTCAAACCATGATAAAGCTTCCGGCTTGTTGATGGCTGTCCCGACAGGGTCTTCGCCAAAGATAAAAATATTGGCAAATGCTTTATCTTTCAACAGGTTCTTCATCTTTGGATGCTCGCCACGAGGTTGTTCTTTCCCGCCGACCTCGACGCAGCCAAATGCACCCATGTCGAACAATCCCTGCGCATTGTTTTTTTCTCTGAGTGGCAACAACCCGCTTGATGTCTTGCCTAACTTTCCGGTAATCATGGCTAAGTTGTAGAGCTCGCGGCTGGTGTTTACCGAGATGTATTTTTCAGAAAAAATCAACACCACATTCATCTCGTTGTTGTACGATTCGGCCCACCTTGCCAGAAAGTCAGGGGTGATTCCGGCTTGCGCACAGAGCACTCCTACTTCCACATCCTGAACCGAAGCTTTATAAGCCTCAAACCCACTGGTGTTGGCCTCGATGTATAGTTGGTTTTGCAGGTGGTTTTTCACCAAATACACATTTACAGCTTTTATGAAGGCATAGTAATTGTCGGTTTTCACCACCGTATCCACTTTATGGTTGTTTTGGGGGTTGGGATGTTCCGAAATATATTCAACCCGAACGCCATTTCGGGAGCGGGCCTGGTTTACCAGAAATCCTGTAAAATCATGATCTTGTTGTAATTCAGCACCAAGCACTACAATCTTGCTCGCTCCGTTAAGTTGGTCGAAGGGCACTGGTTTAAGTGCGTTGATAGCATATCCTTTGCCGCGTCCCATGTAATGGAAGTTGGCTATATGTGGTGTTTTGATGCCTTGACGTGCCCACTTCTG
>DJWN01000053.1:2001-9438 GCA_002440975.1 Bacteroidales bacterium UBA6229 | reverse complement strand
TGTAGAACAGCCTGAATTGCCCTCCACGAAAGGTTAAAGCAAGATATCAGCAAGCCGGGCACAGTGGAGCACTGTTTAGGTAAAATGAATGCGTCATCAATTAACTCTGATTGAACAATGAACAACACTGAATCAAAAATCATCAATGATTTTGCCGACAGTTATCTTTCAAAACTGATAGATCGCATCATAGCCCAATTGGACAAATCGCCAAATGATGCTGTCGAAAAAAAAATTAGCAGCTGTTTTGGCAAGCATCCGGGAGGCAATTTGCGTTCAGCTGCAAGGTGATTATTTTGTCAATCGGGAGGATTATGAGATTTTTATCAGCGAGATATGCTTTAACGAAATTGAAAAAGAAACACCAGAGTTAATTTCAATTTTGTCGTATTTTGTGTGTCAGCAACAAGAAATACCATTTAATCAAACTGATAGACAAAATCATTTAGTAAAACCTTTTAGCCCTAATTTTTTGCCTCCGCTTATGCGAATTTTCGGTATGGGGGCAGAGAAAATCAGCGAACACAAAACCAGCCACCCAAACAACACAAATAAAAAAAAACAACAAAAACTACAAGAGGAACAACGACAGCCATGACAACCAAATCAACCCACCCTTCACTCAAACATGTTTTCATTCTCTAACAAAAAAATGATTTACTTTGTGTGAAATTTTTGTATCATTATGCATCTGGCCTATGACCCCGGAGCCCATTCCGGTTTGTTTAGTTTGTCGGAAGAAGAATCGCGACATTGTATAAAAGTGTTGAGGATGAGGCCGGGTGATGCTTTTAGAATTACGAATGGTAAAGGCTTAATCTTTGATGCAACAATAATTGATGCTAATTCAAAGCACTTACAGGCCGAATTAATGGAGGGCATAAAAGGCTATGATCACTGGCCTTTCAGACTTAGCATCGGCATTGCGCCAACAAAAAACAGCGACCGGCTGGAATGGTTCCTCGAAAAGGCTACTGAGATAGGGGTGGATGAGATTTTTCTGTTTGAATCCTTCCATTCAGAGCGAAGAAAAACAAAACCGGAACGGCTCGAAAAAGTTATCATTGCGGCCATGAAACAGTCAGTTAAATCCAGATTGCCTAAGCTTTACGATGTCCAAAAGCTATCCACGCTTTTTCAGCTTCCTTTTGAGGGTGATCGTTTTGTCGCCTGGATTGATGAGGGAGTAACACAAACATTGGCCAAAGCAGCTGCGCCCGGGCGTAATACCTTCGTTTTGATTGGGCCTGAAGGTGATTTCAGTCGCGACGAAATCGAGGAATCGAAGCTTTCAGGTTTTATTCCGGTAAGTCTTGGAGCAGCGCGCCTTCGCACCGAGACGGCTGGTGTGGCCGCAGTTCATACGATTCAAATAATAAATCAATTACAATGAGAATATCAGCTATTTTGTTTTACGTTTTTGTTTCGTTGGCAGTTCAGGCACAGGATATGCAGCTGGCCTTGATGAAGTACCGTGGTGGAGGCGATTGGTATGCCAACCCGACTTCTTTGCCAAATTTAGCCCGATTTTGTAACGAACAAATTGGAACAAGCTTTTCAGATCAAATTGCTACTGTTGAACCAGGCGATCAGATCCTGTTTAACTACCCTTTTATACATATGACCGGTCATGGCAATGTGATTTTTGATGCCGAGGAAGCACAAAACCTACGTAACTATCTGATTGCCGGAGGTTTTTTGCATATCGATGATAACTATGGCATGGATCCATACATCAGACCACAAATGAAGAAAGTTTTTCCGGAGCTGGATTTCATCGAGTTGCCAAAGTCGCATCCCATTTTCTCTCAAGCTTTTAAATTTCCAAATGGCATTCCCAAGATTCATGTGCACGACAACAAAGCTGCCCAGGCTTTTGGTTTAATCTACGAAGGCCGGTTGGTTTGTTTGTACACTTACGAGACTGATCTGGGCGATGGTTGGGAAGATCAAAGGGTGCACAATGATTCGGAAGAAACACGATTGAAAGCATTGCAAATGGGAGCGAACATAATAAGTTATATATTTGCTCCTCAGCGGGATGACGAGCTTTGAGAATTTCAATTTACACTTATGACTAAACCTCAAATTCTATGAAATATTATTTTGCTCTTGCACTCTTGCTGTCGTTGGCATTAGTGGGTTTCACACAGGAAGCTTTACCTCAGTTGCAACCTCTTTCTGAATACGACAAAACGATGCTTTCGCAATTACCTGAATTGCAACTTACTGAGCAAACTTTACGACGAACTTTGCCTGCTGTAGTGGATAACTCAGAGACTATTTATTTCAGGCCTTTGGTTGCTCAGGTCGGTCTCGAGTGTGGTCAGGCCAGCAGTATTGGTATCATGTTTACTTACGAAATAAACCGGAAAAGAGTCGTCAGTGGTAGCCTTCCTGAGAATCAATACCCAACACATTTCGCCTATAATTTTTTAAATAACGGAAGCGATGCCGGAGTAAATTATTATGAAACCTTTGAGATATTGCGACAAGTAGGAACCCCTAATGTTGCAGATTATGGTGGAATGGCCTATGGAGGACCTTCGCGCTGGATAAGCGGTTATGATGCATATTATAATGGAATGTACAACCGGATCCATCAGGTCTATTCAATAAAGACCAGCACTGAAGAAGGGCTGCAAACCCTTAAAAACTGGATTTATGATCATGGAAATGGGGCTGTGCCCGGAGGGATGGCATCTTTTTATGCCGAATTTAGTTATCCTCCTCAAACCCTTCCCGAAGGAACAGCGGAAGCTGGCAAACACGTCATAACTCAGTGGGGAAATTCGGCCAATCATGCCATGACAATTGTTGGATATCATGATGATATCCGTTGGGATTATAACAATGACGGGCAATACACCAATGATATCGACATCAATATGGATGGTGTTGTGGATATGCGTGACTGGGAAATAGGTGGTTTTAAGATGGCCAATACCTATGGATCCATTTCTGGATGGGGCGATAATGGTTTTTCGTATATGATGTACAAAACTGTTGCTGATCGTTTTCAGCAGGGTGGTATCTGGGATAATCGGGTAGCCATAGTAGATGCTAAGGAAAACCATAAACCACAACTTACGGCAAAGGTCCATCTGAATCATAATTGTCGCAACAAGATTAAAGTGAGTGTCGGGATGTCAACGGATATGCAAGCTACAGAGCCTGAATTTATTGTGGATTACCCTATTTTTGATTTTCAGGGGGGATGTATGCCCATGCAAGGTAATAGTGGTGTAGCAGGTATAGAGTTTGGTTTGGATATGAATGCTTTTCTTATGCATCTTGAACCGGGCCAGCCAGCGAAATATTTTCTTATCGTATATGAGAAAGATATATTGGGTCAGTATGATGGTGCTGTTAACTCCTTCTCTCTGATGGATTACACAAGTTACCCAACAGAAATACAGTGCTTAGAGTCAGATGTTCCAATGGTGAATAATGGCACTACAATGCTCACCATTGATGCTGCTATAAACTTTGATCCCATACTGATAAATGAAGAATCTCTTCCGGCACTAAAGCTTTACGAACCCTACGAAACCCAGCTTAGCGCAAGTGGTGGTAGTTCACCTTATTATTGGTCGCTTACAAATGATCTTCAAACAACTGTAGATGATTATACGTTTCCGGTGTTGACGGATGAAATACAGTTAACGCCTTCCAATAATAATAATGGAACCGTTGGTTTTGACTTACCTTTTGGTTTTCCGTTTTATGGTAAAAACTATGAAGAAGTGTTTATGAGTGTGGATGGATTTTTGCGTTTTGAAGCCGGATTGTCCCCCTGGCCTTATTATATCGATGGACGTACTTACCTTAAGCAGAATAAGTTGATTGCCCCGGCACTGTCTAATCCTTTTTATGTGGTGCCTGCTAATGGCGACGGCCTTTGGGTTGATTCAAAACCGGACAGTGTAAGTTTTAGATGGAGGCTTTCCGTTTACGGGCAATCCGGAACGAGTACTGTTGAGATGATAGCATCCTTGTTTCCGGACGGAACAATAAAACTATTTTATGGCGATCATCTGGCAGCTTCCTATATTAATCGCTATGGCGGAATCTCGGCCGGCGATGGTGAAAACTTTATTGACCTGAATCCGGTAGGAGCTTTTATCCCCACAAAAGATAAACGTTATACATTTGAAAATGAACAAAAGAATATAGGCGTTGATTTGTCGGAACAAGGATTACTCAACCTGTTGCTTGATGAGTATGTGCCTGAATTAAATATTAAAGTCCAGGCGATGGACCAAAACAATGTACGTGCGCAAAAGCTTCTCTCTTTTGCGGTTGAGGGTGTCAGGATGGATGCTATTCCCATCTCAGGTGGTGATCATCAGATCGATTTTGGGGAAACTTTTGCGCTGGATATTACCCTTCAAAATTTGAATCCATACAATATATCAGCGGGCACTTTGACGCTGACAACGGAGGATGAGCTGTTCACAATAGTGGATCACCAGGTGAACATAGAAGCTTTGGTATCAGGAGAAATTTTCGAATTGACTGAGGCTTTTGCCGTGGAGGTAAGCCATGAAATTCCAAATGGATACCAGGGTATGTTTTTGCTTAGTTTTTCTACTGCTGAAGATAGCTGGGCGCGAATGCTCAACTTTGAGGTATTTAATGCAGAACTTAACCCCAATTACCTGATAGTAAATGATGGTGATAATGGAATCCTGGATCCCGGCGATGAAGCCGAACTGATTATTTCAATACATAATTCCGGCGGAGCACCTTTGCACGATTTGCATGCTGTTTTATCATGCAACAATACTGATTTATTGATTACGCAATCAGATGCAGCAACAAGTTATCTGGGGGGAAACGAAAGCTGGGAAGCAATGTTCACGGTTGAGCTGAGTGAAAACGCAATCCCAATGGAAATTCTTGAGCTGGTACTGCACATCACAAGTCTGGAAGAATACAGCACAATCATCAGCATCCCCATAATGACATCGCTGATATTGGAGGATTTCGAAACAGCCAGTTTTCAGCTGTTCGAATGGAATTTCGAAGGTCAGGGTGATTGGTTTATTACGGATGAAGTAGTTTATGAAGGTAGCTATTCAGCACGTTCGGGTGTGATTGGAGATAACAATGTTTCGGGTTTAACACTCGCCTATAATGTTCCTTACGAGGATAGTATAAGCTTTTATTATAAGGTTTCATCCGAATCTACTTATGATTTTTTCAAGTTTAGGCTGAACGATCAAACTCTACTAAATCTTTCTGGTGAACATGACTGGACAAGGGCAGAGTTTGCTGTTCCCGAAGGCGATCATATCCTAAGCTGGGTGTATGAGAAAGATTATAGCGTTTCGAATGGCTCTGATTGCGTCTGGATTGATTATATTGTTTTTCCGGTCAGAAAAGTTGTAACCGGATTCCCTGAAGCTGCTTTATCGGATGAGTATAATATTCGGATAAGCCCAAATCCGGCACGCGACAGGATGTCGGTAGTTGTTGACTGGCCAGCGGAAGAGGTATTGCAATTGCTCGTTATCGACAAAAACGGCCGTCAACTAGTTGGTAAGCCAATCAATACGATGCAAAGAACGTATGTGATTGATGTTAGTTCTTGGTCTTCAGGAATATACACTGTAATCCTGACAGGTAAATCACAGCAATTAGTTAAACAGATGATTCGTTTTTAATCAGATGAAGCAGCAACTGCTGAAAAAATTGTTTTTTATTGGTATAATGCTGTTGTTGGTGTTGCCGGCTTTGCAGCGTGAATTCAACATTTTTGACGAAAGTCCACTCACCGGAGCATTTATCAGGCAAAATCCACCAGCCTTTAGCGAACTTAACCTTGCAGGCTGGCTCGATGGTAGTTTTCAGGATAATTTTACTACCAGCCTCGAACCTCACATTGGCTTTCACAACACCTTGACACGCATTTTTAATCAATTGGAATACAGTTTGTTTCGACAGGCACATGCCGAAGGAGTGATTGTTGGAAGAAATGGCGAATTGTTTGAGGAAGACTATATTCGGGCCTTTATGGGCGAATTTTATGTGGGTGAAGCTGTTTGGATTGACAAAGCAAAAAAACTCAAAGCTGTTCAGGATACCTTGAGAAAACTTGGAAAAAGCTTTTTCGTCATTTTGGAACCTGGAAAAGCCAGCACTTATCCTGAACGCTTTCCGGCAAAATATGCTGCGGAGGATGCTGGTGTTTCAAATTATAAGGTGTTTAGTAAACAACTGAAATACAATGAGGTGGATCATTTGGATTTAAGTGTCGTTTTCCAATCCTGGCAACATTCCAAACCTTACCGGCTATTCCCCAGAGCAGGCACTCACTGGTCTTATTATGGAGCCGCACTGGCTGCTGATACCATGTTGCAATACCTGAATCAGCTGCGTGGTGGCGGAATTCCACAGCTAGAAATCATCAAGTTGGATGAAACCCGGGTGATTCGTCATCCGGATGATGATATCTGGCTGGCCATGAATGTGCTTGCTGCTGCACCAGCTGAAAATCTTGCCTATCCTGAGATTCAGTTTGTAGCAGCATCAACAGATAAACCAAAGGCTTTGTTTGTTGGCGACAGCTTTTATTTTAACTGGCAAAGCGATCTGGTTATGTTTAATGCCTTTTCTGAGGTGGAATTTTGGTATTACAACAAAACGGTTTGGAATCGTCAGGGAGTTGAGGCCGGCAATGTTGATGACAAGGATTTTGCTGCTGCCATTGATCGTGCTGATGTGATTGCTATCATGATAACCGAACGTTTCCACCATAATTTTGCCTGGAATTTTGATGAGCAGTTGTATGATTATTTTTTCCATGAAGAAAAAGATCCAATCCAATATTTTGCTAATCAGGTTCGGATCAACAACTTACATTTTATGCGAATGGTGGATGATGCTCAGGCGAAAAAAATGGAACTTCCTGAAAGAATCCGGAAGGAAGCTGAATTCTTACTTTATGAGGATTATCAATTACATCCCGAAAAATACAAACCGTATCGCGAAGCCATGGTAACCATACTAATGATGGGTATCAGGCAAACACCCGATTGGCTGGAAAGCATCAAACAAAAAGCTGAAGATCAACAAATTCCACTTGATGAAATGATCCGAAGGGATGCGGTTTGGATTTATGAAAATCAAATTGCCGGCAAAGACTGAATCAGCTGTTATACCATTTGCTGATTTGTTCCACTAGCCCCACTGAATCCATTTGATATTTAGCCAGTAGCTCTTCTGCTTTACCTGATTCTCCAAAGCGATCCTTCATTCCAATCCGAAGCAATCGGGCAGGGTGATTTTCGGCGAGCACTTCGGCCACAGCACTTCCAAGGCCTCCGGTAATCTGGTGTTCTTCGGCAGTGATAATTCTGCTAAATTTTTTTGCTGCTTCAATGATTGAATCTTTGTCAACAGGTTTTAGCGTATGCATATTTATTACGGTGG
>DJWN01000053.1:0-1982 GCA_002440975.1 Bacteroidales bacterium UBA6229 | reverse complement strand
GATAATACAAAGATCATCACCTTCGCGCATAAGCTGAATTTTTCCAATTTTAAAATTCTGATCTTCAGCCGTAAAATCTGCCACGGCTTCACGACCAAAGCGAATATATACCGGCCCTTTCAACTCTTCCACAGCTTTTTGCACGGAAATAAACGCCTGAGTGGCATCACAGGGAGAGAGAATTGTCATATTTGGCAAGGCTCTCAGGCTGGCAATATCCTCCAGTGCCTGATGCGTGGCTCCATCAGGGCCAACGGAAATGCCGGCATGTGCGCCACCGATAATTACGTGTAAATTATTATAGCATAAGGAGATACGTATCTGATCAGCAGCGCGGTGCGCAGCAAAAACACCATAAGTGCTAAAAACAGGAATTTTACCGCTGAGTGCCAGACCAGCGGCTACCCCCACAGCATTTTGTTCGGCAATTCCAAGTGAGAAAAATCGCTCCGGAAAAGCATCTGCAAAAAAGTGCATTCCAACCGAAGTGGTAATATCAGCACCTAAACCAACAATCTTATCATTTTTCGAAGCGGCGGCTTTCACGCCTTCTCCAAATCCAGTTCGCGTGGGTTTTGATCCTTTGTTGATCCATTTAGTCATAGCGTCTGCTGATTTTAAGTTCTTCCAAAAACACTGCCAGTTGCTCTTTTGATGGTGCCTTTCCATGCCATCTGTAATCATCTTCTATGGATTTCACACCTTTACCCATGATAGTTTTGGCCAATATAACCGTGGGTTTTTCTCTTGTCTTTTGTGCCGATTCAAAGGCTTCAATCAATGCAGTTTGATCATGTCCGCCAACAATAATTACGTTCCAGCCAAAGGCTTTCCAACGATTTTCGAGCGATTCCAGTTTCATCACCTGCTCAGTAGGGCCGTCAATCTGAAGTCCGTTGCGATCAACCACCGCACACAAATTATCCATCTGATGGTGCGATGCCGCCATGATGGCTTCCCACACACTTCCTTCCTGCAACTCGCCATCGCCCAGTATGCAATAAGTCCTTCTGCTTTTGTTGTCCATTTTATCTGCCAGTGCCATTCCCAACGACACTGATAAGCCTTGCCCGAGCGAGCCTGCCGAAAGTTCTATGCCAGGTAGCCCAAAATCACGTCCGGGATGACCTTGCAGTCTGCTTCCAAGCTTGCGCAGAGTTTTGAGTTCCTCTACCGGAAAATAGCCTGAATGAGCCAGTGTGGCATACAAAACCGGTGCCACATGACCAATCGAAAGCACCAGTCGATCGCGTTCTACCCAATCAGGATTTAATGGATTGTGACGAAGCACTTTGTGATACAACACAGCAAACACATCGGCCAGACCTAAGGAGCCACCGGTGTGACCTGAACCTGCTTCTGACAGACTTTCCAGAATGAGCTTCCTGATTTCAAAGGCTTGAGTGTAAAAAGTTTGCATTTTAATAAATTGTTTCAAGCAAAAAGTAAATCCCTGATAACAAAGTAACCGATAACAAGGGCATAAACAATTTTTATGAAGGCTCCGGCCAGAAAGCCCAGAAAAGAGCCCCAGGCTGATTTCCAGGCGTGATCATCAGCTTTGCCTGCCCATTTTTCACCAATATAAGCACCGAAAAAAGGACCAAGGATTATTCCGAGCAGGCCAAAAGGCCCGAGTATTATGCCTGAAAAAGGTAAAATAAAAACCACTACGATCAGGCCGATGGTGCTGCCCCATACACCTGCTTTGCTTCCGCCCAGTTTCTTTGTACCATAAATTGGGACATAGTAATCCAACAAAATGATAATCAGTGCAATGACAGCTGTAATACCTAGAAAATCAGCGGAATAGCTAATTCTGTCTGTCAAATTTAAAACAACCAATGCAAGCCAGGCAATCGGTGGACCGGGCAAGCCCGGGATGATTGCACCCAGCAGCCCAATCAGGATGAGCAAAAAAGCAAGAATAATCCAGATGATATCCATCGAAGTGAGTTTTATTGGACGAAATTAGCCAATTA
>DJWN01000014.1 GCA_002440975.1 Bacteroidales bacterium UBA6229 | reverse complement strand
TATTTAAACAGCGAATAGAAATTTTCCATGGATCTGATAAAAGTTCTGTTGATGAGTGGATCCTGCAACCAGCGTGGAAATAAAGGATCGACAGTAGCATAGGCCGAAAAAGAAACAAATGTACTGCAGGGTCCAGGGCGTAAATCTTCCATTCACTGTTATATTGGCCAAAGTCGTTCACTTCACATTCAAAAGGAGGATCATAGTTGTTGCTGCTGTTGATTGTAAAGGTGATAAGGGGCAAAAAAGGATGATGAGTTTCTTGAACTTCTGCAATTAAATACCTGTTACGCAAAGGCCAGGGAAGTTTAAAAATCATAAAGATCACCCAAAGATTTTTGTTGTGTCGTACAATGAGCTGGGTCTTGTCCACATTAGTCATCAATTCGGCTACCAGCTTGTAATTCCTTAATTTGACAGCGATATCTTTGGGGGAAACATCATGCAAGATCATCTGGACTTTGCGCTCTTTAACTTTTTTTTGTTTTCGAGATAAAGCCAGCGTTGTTCCGAAAGCAATAAGTTACTTTTTCACATTTCCTCCCAGGATGTTTTAGTTAAAATACCATTTTTTTCATCGGCATCGACAAAGGGAGTATTAGAAATCAACTTACTCATTGCCAGTGGACTGAACAAAAGCAACAGCACAATCAGCAGCCGGATAGTGTTGGATATTCTCATATAAGCGAATATAAAAGTAAGTTAAATACAGAAACATACAATAAATCAGTGTGTTTTGAAATTGATAAGCAATTTTTAGTGCTTTTATAAAAGCTGATTCAGATTGAATATAGCTTATTTTTGTGCTTATGAAAGGACTGATGAAATATGATAACAGCAGAATTTATTGACAGTGAACTTTATAACTGGGTAGTTTTGCCTTTGTTGATAGCTCTGGCCCGTGTGATGGATGTTACAGTGGGCACTATCCGATTGATCTTTGTATCGCGCGGATACAAATATCTGGCACCCTTGCTTGGTTTTGTTGAAGTGATAATCTGGCTACTGGCTATCGGACAGATCATGCAGCAGCTCGACAATGTGATGAGTTATATTGGTTATGGTGCCGGTTTTGCCCTGGGAAATTACATTGGCATCCTGATGGTCGAAAAAATGTCTATCGGCACAGTGGTCATTCGGATTATTCCCAAAAAGGATACAGCCGACCTGATTGCGCATCTGCGTGAAGCCAATTATGGCGTTACTGCGGTTGATGCAGCCGGCAAAAGCGGACCAGTTCAAATGCTTTTTAGTATTGTAAAAAAGAAAGACCTGGCCGATGCTTTAACGATTATCAATCAGCACAATCCGCAGGCATTTTATACCATCGAAGAAGTTCAAAGGGTAAACGAAGGCTATTTCAGAGCAACTCAAAAGAAGTCGTTTTTAGCCGGGGGATTATTTAATATTGGCCAACTTCGAAAATAGTCAAATAACAACAAATCGGCACGTTTTTTGGTGCTTTTAGGTTGTAAATCAATACCTAAAAGCCATGATCAGTTATAAAACACCACAGGCTGATCTCGAGAGCAAGAAGGGCCTGTTTTTTGAAATTGGATTAGCGGTTGCTTTATTAAGTATTTTTTTGGCCTTCCAGATTAAGCGACCGTCGCGAACTACAACACTTGATTTTGACTATGGCGAACTGAATATCATTCAGGAAGAGATGATCCAGACGCATCAACCCACAACACCTCCGCCTCCCAAGCAGCCAATGCAGCAAATAACCTTGTTAACCGTTGTTGAGAATACCGAAGAGGTTGAAACGGAAATCCATATCCAGGCTGAAGTTGATCAACAAACCGAGATTCCGGAATATACCCCGCTGGAGCGTCCGATGGAGGAAGAGGCTATTCAGGAAGAAGAGATTTTTCTGGTCGTAGAAGATCAACCTGAATTTCCGGGAGGTGAAGCAGCCCTTATGGCTTATTTTGCAAACAACATACGGTATCCTTCAGGAGCCAGAGAATTGGGTATTCAGGGAACTGTTTATGTTAGCTTTGTTGTGGAACCCGATGGATCAGTTTCGCAGATTGAGGTGCTCAGAGGCATTGGCGGAGGCTGCGACGAAGAAGCTGTGCGGGTGGTTCAGAATATGCCACTCTGGAAACCGGGCAAGCAGCGTAATATCCCGGTGAGGGTACGCTTCAATTTACCCGTTCGTTTTAAACTGCTTTGATGCCTTGAAAGGTACTTAAACCGGATAAGTAATCGCTTCTGAATTATTTGCATCTTTGCAGGGTGAAAACAAAGGAGTTTGTTGGTGGATTAAATCTGGTTATCATATTGTTGTTTAGCACTTTATGTTTACAACAATGTGCTAATCCGGTAATGCCTCGCGGAGGCGAAAAAGACATAATTCCGCCTAAGGTTCTAAAAGCCGTTCCGGAAAATTATGCTGTAAATTTTAATGCAAAACGGATCGAACTCACCTTTGATGAGTTTGTTAAATTAGCCGATATGCAAAAAAATATCCTTATCTCGCCACCGCTTAAGACGAAACCAGAATTTCGTTTGCGTGGAAAGACCCTGCAGATTTCTTTTGACGAGCCCTTGATGGAGGAAACCACTTATACACTCTTTTTCGGTGACGCCATTGTTGATATTACCGAAGGTAATCCATTAACCGGATATAATTATGTGTTCTCAACAGGGCCTTTGCTCGATTCATTAAGTTTGGGAGGAATTGTGCTGAATGCCTTCGATCTCAGTGTTCCTGAACAGGCATATGTAATGCTTTATGCCAACATTCCCGACACTATATCGGCCGATTCAGTGCCCTATTTGATCAGACCCCAATATATTAGCCGTACTGATTTAGAAGGTCATTTTACGTTGGGAAACCTCAAAGATACTGTTTATCAGCTTTTTGTGCTTAGTGATATGAATAGTAATCTCTTGTATGATATGCCTGGTGAAAAGATTGCCTTTTTAGATAGCCTGATTCAACCGGTTTACGTGGAACCAAGTCTGCCAGATTCCATGCTTATGCTAAGTGACAGCATGTTAACGGACACTTTACTTATGGATACGCCGCCTCTTTCTGACACCTTGCTTACTGATCTGAAGATGTTTTCTGACACCTTATCCGACTCAATGGCCATAGAGAACATTCTGCCACCCGAGCTTGATATCCTTCTCTTTATGTTTGAAGAGCAAGATTCTGTGCAAAGACTTTTGCGTGCCGAAATGCTAAGGCCCGGCTTGTTGCAGTTTGCCTTTCGATACCCGACTAAAAAATTAATAATCAAAGAATTAAGACCCTTACCCGATAGTTTTGAAATTTTTGAAGTTGTGTCAAAGGATGCAGATACCGTGCAATGGTATTATCCTGCACGAATAACGGATAGTTTGTTTTTGAACATTCAGCAGGATACTGTAATTAATGATACGGTTTCTCTTTCACTGGCTCCAAAGCAGAAAGTAGCTTCGAGAAGAAAAAAGGAGGAAGATGAAAAAATTCCGGCACTTAATCTGGGCACCAACATCAAATCGCGAAAGCTCGACATTCCAAAGCCCTTGCAGATACGCTTTGATGAACCTGTTGTTCGATATGCAATGCGCGATACCAATTGGTTGGTAATAAACGATGACACCTTGTATAACCGACTACATTTCAAGCAAATAGATTCATTTGGATTTGCTTACCAGTTGGATACAACATTTGATGCTGAAAGTCGCGTTATGATTCGTTTTCCAGATTCGGTTTTCTTTGGCCATAGTGGAAGAACCAACGATACCACTCAACTCATTTTTAGCATTCCCGCAATGGATCAGTATGGTAATCTGTTTGTTGATATAACAGTTCCTGATGAGGGAAGAAATTTTATAGTGCAGCTGCTTGATAATAAAGAAAAAGTACTCAACGAACGAAATATTTCCTCCTCGGGTTTACTTGAATATCTTTATTTGTTGCCAGGGCAATATATGTTGAAACTAATTGATGACCGAAACAGAAATAGCCGTTGGGATACCGGAGATTACCTTAAAAAGCAACAAGCTGAACGGGTTTTTTATTTTCCGAAAATGATTGAAATAAGAGCAAATTGGGACCAGGAAGAGATTTGGGAACCAAAAATAAGAGGGTCAAAATAATTCAGTGATCAGCAATCTTTACACTGTTCAATACAGCTAATAATATCCGAAAGTGTTTTGTTTCGAAGGGAGTAAAAGATTTTTTTACCATCACGTTTAGCTTCCAGTACGCCTTTATTTTTCATGATATTCAAGTGATGCGAAGCAGCAGCCTGTTCGATATCCAGTTTCAAATAAATCTCAGTAACACTCATTTTGGTGCTTTGTGTAAGCATATTGATAATTGCCAGCCGCACGGGATGAGCTATTGCACGCAATCTTCCGGCCACTTTTTCAAGCTTTACGATGCTTTGTTCTGTTAATTCGAGTGTTTCCATGCGCTAATTTTCAGCAAAAATACAACTTCTAAACGCTAACATAAGTGCATATGTATATACGTTTCAGAAAATAAGCTAATATAAAAACGGTCTAAATAAGTGAACCCATCAACCCATCAACCCATCAACTCATCAACCCATCAACCCATCAACCCAACTACACTATAAACTCTCAAACTGCTCCAAAAAGCGCAGGTCATTTTCAAAAAACAAGCGTAAATCGTTGATTTGATATTTAACCAGGGCAATTCGTTCGATGCCCATTCCGAAAGCAAAACCGGTGTAGGTATTACTATCTATTCCGCAGGCTTCCAACACATTGGGATCTACCATGCCACAGCCTAAAATTTCTACCCAGCCGCTGTATTTACAAATATTACAACCTTCGCCTCCACAGATATTACAGGAAACATCCATCTCGGCCGAAGTTTCGGTAAAAGGAAAATACGACGGCCTGAATCTGATTTTGGTCTCCGGGCCAAAAAACTCCTGTGCAAAGTAGAATAAAGTCTGCTTCAGATCGGCAAACGACACGTCTTTATCCACATACAATCCTTCGATCTGATGGAAGATACAATGTGCTCTGGCCGAAATGGCTTCGTTGCGAAACACCCTTCCCGGAGCAATGATACGCACCGGCAGTTTTCCCTGCTCCATCACACGCACCTGCACACTGCTGGTATGCGTACGAAGTGCTACATCAGGATCTTTATGGAGAAAAAAGGTATCCTGCATATCACGCGCCGGATGTTCAGGCGGGAAGTTGAGTGCCGAAAAATTGTGAAAATCATCCTCAATCTCAGGCCCTTCGCTGATCACATATCCCAACCTTTCAAAGATGCTGTTGATATCGCGACGTACTATACTGATAGGATGACGTCCTCCCTTAAAACGATCAGCCGGAAGCGTAATATCAATCCCTTTGGAATGTTTGCTATCGGGTGTGTCAAGAGCTTCCTGTGCAGTCTTTAGCTTTTCCTGCGCATGATTCTTCAGCTCATTGAGCAACATGCCCATGCTTTTGCGATCTTCGGGAGCAACTTGCTTAAAATCGTTGAAGAGCACCGGAATCACGCCTTTCTTACTTAAAAAATGTAAGCGAAATTGCTCCAGGCTTTCCTTGCTGTCAATTACAAACGCGTCAACTTCCTGCAGCAGCTGATTGATTTTTGTTTTCATAAAAATAATTATTCCAAAATTTCGATGCTCATAGTTACTTCTTCAACCGGCCTGTCCATGCGTCCGGTTTGCACGGCAGCAATCTTGTCGATCACCTCAAATCCGCTCACCACCTCACCAAAAACGGTATAGGCACCATCCAAATGAGGTGTGCCACCCAGCGTGCTGTATGTTTTTTTCTGTTCGTCGGTATAACTTATACCGTTGCGCGAACCTGACATGGCGAGGTTGTTGGCATCATATTTTTGTCCCTGCACGATATAAAATTGTGATCCGCTTGATTTACGTTCTGGGTTCACATTATCGCCCATACGTGCAGCAGCCAGTGCACCTTTTTTGTGAAAATGCTGCGGCAAAATCTCTGCATCAATGGTATAGCCGGGATCTTGTTGTCCATTGGCATTTCCGCCACCCTGTATCATAAAATTATTAATCACCCGATGAAAAGGTGAGCCTTCGTACCAGCCTTCTTTTACGAGCTTGATAAAATTGTCGCGGTGTTTGGGAGTGTCGTTATAAAGCTTGGCAGTAATATCGCCCATAGGCGTTTTGATCAGCACCAGTGTTTCGGTTTTCTGAGCATTCAGGCTTATCGCAAAGAGCAAGGCAAAAACAACAAAAAGATGTTTCATGGTATTTAAACTTTAAGATTAATCATTTGCTTAAGGCTGCAAAAATACAAAAAGCCTGCTGCTGTTTAGCCTTTTTGTTTCCGGGATTCGTTAAAACATTTACGGCAAAGCGGTTCGTAGCTTTCTGTTTCGCCCAGCATCACCAGTTTTTCATTGGCAATGATGCGATGCGAATAATTGGCCAGGTTGCCACACCTCATGCAGATGGCATGTACTTTGGTAACGTATTCGGCAGTGGCCATTAGGGCAGGCAGCGGCCCAAAAGGCTTCCCCTGAAAATCCATATCCAAACCGGCAATAATCACCCGAATACCACTATTAGCCAGCTGATCGCAAACAGATGCCAGTTCATCATCAAAAAACTGGGCTTCGTCGATGCCGATCACTTCCATTTCACCGGCATAAAAAAGGATTTGCGAGGCACTTTCGACCGGAATGGACTGTATGACCTTGCTGTCGTGCGATACAACATCTTCCTCGCTATAGCGTTTGTCAATATGCGGTTTAAAAATTTCAACACGTTGTTTGGCAATGCGTGCGCGGTTCAGTCTGCGGATCAATTCTTCCGTTTTGCCCGAAAACATAGAGCCGCAGATTACTTCAATCCATCCGCTGCGTGTTTTGCTGTTGGTATCTTTTTCGAGAAACATGCCGCCTTTGTTGGGTTCTTTGTAATTTTAGGCCTTTAATTCTGCAAAAATATCAATTTATCCCATGAATAAACAGATGCATCACTCACATCACAAACAAATTAATGCTATCAATCAACTGCTCAGGCAGATGCTGCATCAAACAGAACAGCTTCAACAAGCAGAGCGGCCGCTGCATCGCCTCGATCGCGATCTGCTGATCAGGCAAACACAAGAACTTTATGAATGGCTTTTTATCATGACCGATGAGGAAGAGCAGAAAGCTGTTCCTATTCAACAGCCACATCCCGCCGAGGCAGATCAAGAGAATCCTGAACCCAAAGTGTTAGTAAAAAAAGAAGATCCTGCTCCCGAGCCGATTAAGCCTCAGCAAGAACAGCCTAAACCATCTGTACATCAGGAAGAGAAAACAGCACCTTTGAAACCGGAAGTTACAAATGTACATACACCAGACGAAGAGCCACAAGCAGAATCGATAAAAACACATACCTCCATGCCACAAGCAGTTGCTGAGAAAGAAAAACCAGCTGAAAAACCGCAAACATCACAGCGAACTATTGTTGAAGCTGCACAGCCCCAACCCACTCCATTAGAACTTTTCAGCCAGGAAACACCACCCAGCGTAGCGGATCACCTTCAAAATAAGGAAGATTCCAGCATAGGAGCTAAAATGGAACGTCAGCCGATACATGATCTTCGCGCTGCTATTGGCATCAACGAAAAATTTTTGCTGATCAACGAATTATTCTCCGGTAGCCTGGAGGCGTACAACAAAATGCTGGACGAGCTTAACGAGTTTAAGAGCTTTAGCGGCGCCAGCACCTACCTGATCGAACTAAAGGTGGAAAAGCAATGGGACAGCAAACTTCCCTCATGGAAAAAGCTGGTTCAACTGCTTGAACGTAAGTTTAACGTAAAGCCGGAAGATCATGCCTTATAAATTGATTTTTAAATTGTTGGTGAGCTTATTGCTTTTAAGCTCTGCTGCATACAGCCAGGATAAAGTGTATGTGAAAAAACTTGTGATCAAGCTGTCTTCGCCTGCCATGCATGGCCGTGGCTATGTGAAACAGGGTGATCTGAAAGCAGCAAAATTGCTGGCCAAAGAATTTGAGAAAGCAGGTTTGCAACATTTTGGCGAGAGTTATTTTCAGCCTTACAGCTTTCCTGTCAATACTTTTCCCGGAAAAGTTGACGTAAAAATCAATGGCAAGAAACTAATGCCTGGCTCCGAAGTTGTGATCAATCCCATGACAAACAGTGTAAATCAAAGCTACGAACTGCTCAGGCTGCCGGATACTATCACGCAAATCGCATCAATTTACGCCTTAGTGGATACGAATCAGCTTGCCGGAAAAATGCTTGTAATACCTGAAGGCGTCGCAAATGCTTACAGGCGTGGCATTCCGGGTGTCCCGGCCTTAATTCAGACCATCGAAAAAGCTATGTGGTGGCATGTTTACGGTGCCGGAAACCCCGAAAACAAACTGCATTTGAAAATAAAAGCAACTGCTTTGCCGGCAGATGCCAAAACCATTACTGTTGATGCAAAAGCGGTATTTGTTCCTGATTATCAAACACAAAACCTCATTGCTTATGTTCCGGGAAGTGTGCAAGCCGATAGTTTTTTTGTTTTTGTGGCCCACTATGATCACCTTGGGCACATGGGCAAAAAAACAGTTTATCCCGGAGCAAGCGACAACGCAAGTGGCACAGCAGCTGTGATGGATCTGGCTCGTTACTATGCTGCCAATCCCGAAAAAGCCCGCTACACCATGATTTTCGCCCTTGTTTCGGGAGAAGAAGCCGGCTTGCTGGGCTCGTCATACCTGGCCGAAAATCCACCATTTGATTTAAACAAAACCCGCTTCGTGATTAATTTTGATATGGTTGGCACCGGAAGTGAAGGCTTGTCGGTGGTAAACGGAAAAGTATTGCCTGAGTATGCCGCGCTCATGGAACAATTAAACTCACAAAAAAACTATTTCCCCGATATTCGCCTGGGCGGAGAATCGTGCAACAGCGACCATTGTCCTTTTTACGAAAAAGGTGTGCCGGCGTTTTTCCTCTTCACCCGCGGCCCTGAAAACAGAGAATACCACACCATTACCGATACTCCTGAAAAGCTGCCTTTTACAGCTTATGAATCACTTTTTGGAATAGTAACCGATTTTGTGGAAGCAGCTTCAAGTTCCTTATTTGACCGTTAACTTATGGAAACATTTTTAATCATCTTCAGCATTGTCATTGTAATCG
Source organism: Bacteroidales bacterium UBA6229 (assembly GCA_002440975.1). Taxonomy (GTDB): domain Bacteria; phylum Bacteroidota; class Bacteroidia; order Bacteroidales; family F082; genus UBA5536. The sequence goes on along the minus strand of DJWN01000014.1, from coordinate 29,054 downwards.
CATCCACAGTGCTCAGCTTCTACAGTTCCATCAACAGCGGTGCTGCAAAAATGGAAAAGTGGTTTGAGAACCAGGAAAGCACAAAGCCAGGGAAAGGTAATTATCCTAATATTAAAGAATAAATACTGGTTTGCTTTCGACTTGAAGCCGAGAGATTTATATTGTATTTTTGTTAAAAATCTGGATGATGACTACAAAAGAATTGCAACATAAGGGTAATGACAGGGTAAGCAAACTGGAGGACGAAGATTCGTTGAATTTTTTTTAGATATGGCAGAAAAAGCAGATATTACTGCAAGCGTTTTTAGATGGGCAAGAGAATCAGCCAAAATAACTGAGGAAATTGCTGCATCTAAAGTTGCTGTTCCCATTGAAAAATTTAGAGAATGGGAAACAGGGAATGCTTATCCTACGATAAAACAGGCACAAAAACTTGCGAAAGCATATAAAAGACCATTTGCTTTATTCTTTCTTCCAGATATACCAACCGACTTTCAACCATTACAAGATTTTAGAAAGGCAGGCTCAAAAGAATTGAGTACGTCCTCAATTTTTATAATCCGCGAAATTCAACAAAAACAAGCATGGATAAGAGATGTTAATGAAGAAAACGCTGAAACTAAGATTAATTTCATTGGTAAATATTCGATAAATGATAATCCCAAAACAGTTGCAAAAGACATATTAAATGAGTTAAATATTAATCCTTTAGATTATAAATCGAACAATCCAATTTTAGAATGGATTGAGAAAGCGGAATCCAAGGGAGTTTTCATTTCAAGGACTAGTTTTATTCATTCAAGACTAAAATTAGATTCAAATGAAATTCAGGGTTTTGCAATCGCTGATAGATATGCACCTTTTGTGTTTATAAATTCAGAGGATTGGAATGCGCCTCAACTATTTACACTTGTTCACGAGCTTGCACATCTTTGGATTTCTGAATCTGGTATCTCAAATGAGATTGAACCCACTATTAAAAATTCCAACGATTATAATCCTATAGAATTATTTTGCAATGAAGTTGCTGCAAATGCTTTAATTCCAATTGATTTTATTAACAACCTTGATAAAGATGCCTTTGATAATGCCAATGAAGTTTTCAAAAACGCAAAATCAATTGGAGTTAGCTCTTTTGCTTTTTTGGTAAGGGCTTTAAATCTAAATATTATTTCTTTAACGGACTATAAAAAATTAAAGCATCAATCAGACATTGAGTACAACGAATTTTTAAAGAGAGAGGAAAATAAAAAACTAGAGCAAAAACAGAATAAAAAATCGGGTGGGCCAAATTATTATCTGTTACAATTAAATAGAAATAGTCGATTATTTACACAAACAGTAATAGATTCTTTTCGTGGGGGCATGATTGAACCATCATTAGCAAGTACCTTACTAAATGTTAAAGTTAACAATTTTCCCAAACTTGAATCTCAAATGTATAGATGACCATGACTGACAAAGTATTTTGTTTAGATGCAAATGTCCTGATTCAAGCTTGGCAAAAATATTATTCGCCTAAAATATGCCCTAATTATTGGGATGTACTCGATTATTTAGGAACTCTGAATATAGTTTTCATTCCTGAGATGGTCTATGATGAAATTGTTAGAACGGATGATGATTTGTCAAAATGGTTGAAAACAAGTAAAATCCCAATAAGAAAAATCGATGAGCAAACTACAAAATGCTTAAAGGATATATATTCAGCAGACCCAAAGCATAAATTTTTAGTTGATAATACCAAAGCAAGGTCGTTGGCAGATCCTTGGGTTATTGCTCATGCATTAAGAGAAAATGCAATCGTTGTGACTAAAGAAGAAAAAGTAACCGCATTAAATTCTAAGAAAATAAAAATTCCTAATGTATGTGACAAAATGAATGTACCATGGATCAACGATTTTCAATTGATCGAAGTGTTGGGAATTAAATTTAGCTGCGAAATGGAAGCATGAACCGTAAACACAAGACTTGGCTAATTTTGTTTGTATTCTTATGCAAATCATAAGATTAGGACGGTGTTAACTGGTTAATATCTTCATCTATTCTATCATATTATCCCCTAGAACATTAAATAAGACCCAAATCAATAAATACCAGCACCTATGTCAAAACTATTTCTCATTCCCACGCCCATTGGTAATCTGGAAGACATCACCTTGCGTGCTATTAGAACCTTAAAGGAAGAAATAGATGTGGTTTTGGCAGAAGATACGCGCAAAACAGGCATTTTGCTTAAGCATCTGGGAATTGCAAAACCCATGATGGCTTTTCATCAGCACAACGAGCATCAGCAAACAGACAGGTTGATTGAACGACTGCTTTCCGGAGAAAGCATGGGCCTGGTTACTGATGCCGGTACTCCAGGAATTTCAGATCCTGGCTTTCTGCTTGTGAGGGCTTGTGTGCAACATGATGTTGAAGTGGAATGCCTTCCGGGCGCTACAGCTTTTGTGCCTGCACTCGTCAATTCCGGATTGCCTGCTGATCGTTTTGTTTTTGAGGGATTCTTGCCCCACAAAAAAGGCCGGCAAACCCGTTTGAACGAAATCTGCGAGAACAAATACACCTCAATCCTTTATGAATCGCCTCACCGCCTGATCAAAACCTTGCAACAGCTAGCCGAAATTGCCGGACCGGAACGCAAAGTAAGTGTGTCGCGCGAACTCACAAAAATTTATGAAGAAACCCTGCGCGGAACACTCGCCGAGCTGATTAACCATTTCGAGAATGCAGGGGTAAAAGGCGAGCTGGTCATTGTTCTCGAAGGCAAGCCTGCCTGATGTCCGATTGTTCGCTTGCGTACAATATTGTTTGCCAGCGTACAATTTCCTGTTTTGCTGATTTTGCCATTTCGTTATTTACAATCCAGATTTATAGTCACTTACAATTCATGGCACGTTTCATGATATTTATTAAGCATGAACGGGAGTGCCCGCTCCCCGTCGTTCTTTTTCTCATACTACATGTAATTTTGTGTTGGTTGAACTCAGATAGAGTCCTGTATCTTTTGATGCAGGACTTTTATCATTTATAGGGTTTAATCAAATGATATGTCTTGCAGAGGAAATCTTTTCTTTACTGATTTTGTATATTCGCACAAAAAGCACTTATGTCATATACCTACAAGTATCCACGTCCGATGGTTACAGTGGATTGTCTGATATTCAACAGCCTGAACGAACCCGCTCAGGTTTTACTCATCCGGCGTAATAATCCGCCTTTTCAAAACATGTGGGCATTGCCCGGCGGTTTTGTGGATATGGATGAAAGCCTGGAAGCTGCTGCGCTGCGCGAACTGCAGGAAGAAACAGGATTACACCTAAACCATCTTGAACAATTGCACACTTTTGGTAAGCCGGATCGCGATCCAAGAGGAAGAAATATTGCTGTGGTTTTTACCGGATTTGTCCAAAAACTTCTTACTCCCAAAGCTGATGATGACGCCGGTGATGCCCAATGGTTTGCCGTGAATAATCTCCCTGAATTAGCCTTTGATCATGCCGAAATAATCGCCATGGGACTAAAACGTTTCAACCTCAAATAATAGCTTATGTGTGGACGATTTCAGCTTTCGGTAAAGGGAAAAACTATCAGCGAACGCTTTAATGTAGAGGTGTTCGACGAAAAATACAAACCTTCTTACAATTGCGCCCCGGGACAATATTTACCTGTCATCACCAATGAAAATCCCGATATACTTCAGTGGTTTTTCTGGGGATTTACACCTGCCTGGGCAGTAAATCGTGCCGACATCAAGCCACAAATCAACAGTCGGAGCGAAAGCCTTGAAACAAAAACCAGCTTTAAACAAGCTGCTCAGGAGCACCGCTGCCTGATTCCGGCAAACGGATTTTATGAATGGCGAACCAAAGACCCAAAACAAGCTTTTCATATCTTTTTAAAAAATAATCCAGTCTTTGCCTTTGCTGGTATTTGGGAAAGCTATCAAACTGCAAACGGTGAGAATCTAAACAGTTTTTGCATCATCACACGAGCGGCAACAGAGCAAATGTCAGCCATTCATCACCGCATGCCTGTGATGCTTACCCAAAACAAAGAACGCGATTGGCTTTTGGCTGATTCGGAAAAAAAAAGGAAGCAACTTTTTGATACGATTTCGGATAAGGATTTAGGTTTCACTCCTGTTTCCACCCGGGTGAATGATGTGCGCAATAATGATGAAACCCTCCTGAAACCCAGGAAATTTCCAGAGCAGCAAAGTCTTTTTTAAACCACCATCAAATTACAGCCTCTGATTTGCGCCTGATCGAAACGCCCCAACACCTCAAAGCAGTTTTCATCGTGTAAGCGACCAATATCTTGTATGGCAACAAAAGCACAGCTGTGCACATTGGCCAGATCAATCACATTGATGCCACCGCTCAAGCCTTCGTCAACCAAACTCAGCGGATCGTTCGTTTCACGGATTAAAACCCGCATCCAGGGCGGACAACGATATAACCCGTCACTACTGGAATAGGCCTGCGATAAAAGCTCCGTCATGCCATATTCAGAATGAACCGAAGGCAGCTGAAACGCAGTTTTTAGCTGATCATGAACCTCCTCCCTGATCATTTCTTTTCGGCGACCTTTCATGCCACCGGTTTCCATGACGATAAGCTCGGGAAAGTCAAGTGGATATTGCGCTGCCAGATCGAGCAGGGCATAAGTAACACCCAATAAAATCGTCTTTTGTTGCTGCTTTTTCAGCATTTGAAGTTGCTGATGCAGCTTTTCCAGATCATTCAAATAAAACCCGCTTAATGGATGTGCTGAGTCTTTTATCAGCCTGGCGGCCATATAAACCAGCGAAGATCCCTTCCGTTCGAGGTAGGAAGGCAGCAAAGCCAGGATGCAATAGGATCTGATATCACCATAAAAATGTTGAAAGCCTTGGCTAAAGCTTGTTTCGTAAATTGCAGGGAAGGGCACTTCATGAAAGCTGGTAGCCGAACCCGTAGTGCCAGAACTCGTAAAAATAAGGTCAGCCCTCCTTTTCTGATCACTGATGCGGTGCGAACGAAAAAAATCAACCGGCATAAAAGGAATGTCTTTCCAGGAATTGATCTTTTCTGGTTTGCGTCCTAATAAGTCGCAAAACTGCTTATAAATCAATACATTATTGTATTGATATTGAAACAATTCCAGGGCAAGAGATTCAAAATCCCGAACCGTTTTCACATTGAAAATATCCTGAACGAAAGCAGCACCTAACTTCATAAACGGCAAGATTGTTGTATTTTTATCCCGCCTATCAAGCGAAAAAAACATGACAAAATTACGTTTTATTCCGTTTATCATCTTGGGATTGGTTCTGATCATTGGTTGCCGAAAAGAAGAAAAGTATCCCCTTGAACCGGTTATTACTTTTGAGGGTTTTGTGTTTTTGCAGGACAGCCAAACCGGAGAGATAAACACAGGTCTGCTAAGAATAGGCTACACCGATGGGGACGGAGATATTGGTTTGGATCAGGGTGATACCATGTTTCCGTATCAAAAATCAGGCGAATATTACTATAACTTCATCATCCGCTATTTTGAGCAGCAGCAGGGAGAGTTTGTTGAAGTGAATCCTGATTCTTCCACCTTTAATGCACGCATCCCTCCGCTTATTCCAAAAAATCAAACAGAAGCTATTAAAGGGGTTATCGAGGATGAAGTATTTATCAATAATCCGCTTTCTGATTACGATACCATCAAGTTTGAAGTGCAGTTGATCGATCGTGCACTCAACAAAAGTAATGTTGTTAGCACACCACCGATCATTTTAGATTTTTAAAAACTGCTTGCGAACTGACGGCTTAACATTAAGTTAACCCATTGCTAAATCAAAGTTAATCTTAAATTAACACAGTCAGCCACAGTCTGATACTATCTTTGCTGCACATTAAAAAGCAAATGAATATCATGAAAAAATATCTGATTCTTGTAGTGGTTCTTGCCTTAGGAAGTATCACATTAGTGGCTTCCAACAGTAATGATGGTGCAACTGTAGCCAAAGAAACACCCGCAGCTGTTGTAATGATGACTGGCACCGTGCTGGATTCAGAAACCGGTGAAGCATTGGCTGGTGCAGTGGTTGAAATTGAAAATACTGACACCAAAGCCTACACTGACTTGGAAGGCCATTTCACCATCGAAAATATGCAACAGGGCGAATACACCGTTAAAGTGAATTACATCTCTTACAAAGAAGCCCTGATTTCAAAACTTAGTCTTGATACACACGCCAGCAGCGTTGAAATCAAGCTGAATCCTGAAGGAAATTAAATCCTAAAAAGTGTTCATATTTCAAAGACAAACTGTTGAAATCGGTTTGTCTTTTTTATTTTGCTCATCTTCACTTTATTTGGAATGAGTTTAACTTAACCTTCATAAAATGCTAAAGGCCAAAAATATAGTAACTTTGGTTGTGATAAACAGAAAATGATCGAGAAAACTAAAGCTATGCAAAAGATAAAACCCCAATGGATTACCCTTCTGGCTGTTTTTCTGATTTCGATAAGCGGAATCTTTGCCCAAAATCTGCAAAATAAACAAGATGTGTATTACAAAGATGGTAAGGTGTTCACGGGAAAACACTCCACCTATTATGCTTCAGGGCAACTGGAATCGGAACGGAATTTTGTGATGGGTGTTGAAGACGGCTTGTCGGTTTGGTACTTTGAAAACGGAAAAATTCGTGAAGAAAGAGCCTGGAGAAATGGCAAAAAACATGGGACCTGGACCAAATACAATGCATCAGAAATCAAAACTGCCGAGGCCAATTACCAAAACGATCAAAAACATGGCAAATGGTTTATCTGGGACGACAATGGAACGCTTCGCTACGAAATGACCTACAACAATGGCCAAAAATCAGGTACCTGGTATATGTGGGACGAAAACGGCAAACTTACTGACGAAAAGGTGTTTTAAATGATCGAAGGTTATTTCCCGCTTTTTTTAACTCAAATTACATTTTACTTTTCAACGGCACTGAATATTTAAATTTCGCCTCACAGCGGAATGCTTATTTTTGCAGTGGAAAGCTGCAACTATGATCAAAAGAAACCTATCGGGCCGCAAGGCTGTTATATTGTTTATTTTTAGTACGATAGCCTTGATTTTTATTATCAAGCTGTTTTTTTTGCAGGTTGTTGATCATTCCTATAAACTCTCCTCCCAAAACAATGTATTACGCTATATAACCCAGTATCCGTCCCGCGGGAAAATTTTGGATCGTCAAGGCAAACTACTTGTTTATAATGAAGCGGCTTTTGATTTACTTGTTATTCCGCAACAGGTTAAAGCTTTTGACACCAACAAGTTTTGCCAATTACTAGCCATCGAAAAAGCAGATTTCAATGCCCGTTTAAGCAAAGCCCGTAATTATTCACGTTATCGTCCTTCTGTTTTTTTGGAGCAGATTAGCAAAGAAGATTATGGCTATATCGCAGAAAAACTCTATCATTTCCCGGGATTTTATTTTCAGGCCAGAACTTTACGACATTATCCTCAACCCATTGCAGCACATGTGTTGGGCGATGTGGGCGAGGTGAACCAGCGTAATATTGATCAGGATCCTTATTATAAATCAGGCGATTATTTTGGTAAATCAGGCATCGAGCGGTTTTATGAAAAAGAGCTGCGCGGGAGCAAAGGCCTTAAAATTGTGATGGTAGATGTGTATAACCGTGAAAAAGGCAGTTTTCAAGAGGGGCGATATGATACGATGCCAATAGCCGGAAAAGATCTGGTGCTGGGTCTGGATGCCGACTTACAAGCATATGGCGAAGCATTGATGCAAAACAGAACCGGCAGTATTGTAGCCATTGAGCCCTCGAGTGGCGAAATTCTGTCGCTGATTACCAGCCCTTCGTTTGATCCCAATCTTTTGGTTGGCAGGGTCAGAGGGCAAAACTATAAGGCACTTCAACAGGACAGCCTCAAACCACTCATCAACAGAGCGATCAGTGGCAGCTATCCGCCGGGATCAACTTTCAAAATGATCAACGCACTAACTGCGCTCAATATTGGCGCAATCAACGAACATACCGAATTTACCTGCCAGGGAAAGTTAAGCAGACCTATCAAATGCACACATGATCACAAAAGTCCGCTTGCCTTGCTCGAAGCCATGGAAAATAGTTGTAATCCATATTTTTGGAATACTTTCCGAAACATACTCTACAGCTCAAAATTCAAAGATCACAAAGAAGCTTACGATTACTGGTTCGAAACCATGCATAAGTTTGGCCTGGGCGTTGCTTTTAATACCGATATTCCATTTGAGCTAACGGGCAATATTCCATCAAGAGCCTATTTTGACAAGCTTTATCGGGGCAGCTGGAATGCACTCACAGTGCGCTCGTTAAGTATCGGGCAGGGCGAAATTTTAGTCACCCCGCTTCAACTGGCCAATCTGGCGGTTATTATCGGTAATAAAGGATTTTATTATAAGCCACACTTGCTCAAATCGATCGTTGGTGATGCAAATCTGCCGGAAACCTATATACAGAAAATTGAAACAGGTGTTTCGTCTGAACATTTCGAGATCGTAAAACAATCCATGCTGGATGTTTTTGAAGGTGATCACGGAACAGCCCGCTATTACAAGATCGAAGGTATATTAGCCGGAGGGAAAACGGGAACAGTGCAAAATCCGCATGGTGATGACCATTCGATGTTTATTGCTTTTGCACCATATGACAATCCAAAGATCGCTTTGGCAGTTGTGGTGGAAAATGCCGGGTACGGCTCCGCCTGGGCTGCACCAATTGCCACGCTGATGATTGAGCGTTACCTCAAAGGAGAATCAAATCGCCCGGCACTTGAAAAAAGAATGATTGAAACCAGCCATAATAAAGCCTTATGATCAGAGAAAGTCGCGTAAGCTCGATCGACTGGCTGAGCCTGTCAATTTACATCATCCTGATGTTGTTGGGCTGGGTGATGATCTATTCGGCTGTGTACGATGAAAATCACAGCAGTATTTTTGATATGTCGCAACGGTATGGAAAACAACTGCTTTGGATTATTTTGTCGCTGTTTCTTGGTGCAATGATTTTACTGATTGACGCCAAATTTTTCAATGCGTTTGCCTACCCCATTTACATCCTTGTGATGTTGCTACTTGTTGGAGTTTTACTTTTTGGATCAACCATTGCCGGATCAAAATCCTGGTTTCAAATTGGTGGCTTTGCCATTCAGCCGGCTGAGTTTGCCAAATTTGCAACAGCCCTTGCATTAGCCAGTTATCTCGGCAAACTCAATCGTGATCTTAGCCTTTGGAAAACCCGGCTCACTGCTTTTGCTATCATTGGGTTGCCAACATTACTAATTCTGGCCCAGTACGATACAGGTTCAGCACTGGTGTTTACGGTGTTTATTTTGGTTTTGTACCGCGAAGGGATGTCGGGAGCTTTGATGGTAATTGGCGGAATTGCAGCTGTCCTGTTTGTGATAACACTTTATATTAACCAATGGTATGTGATCGGTGGATTAGGAGTGCTGTTCGCAATTAGTTTGTTGATGATCAGAAGAAACAGGTCTAATATTTCAAAAATGCTGGCTTTGCTGGCGGTAGGTATCGCGTTTGTATTGAGTGTTGATTACGCTTTCGAAAACATTCTCGAACCACATCAGCGCACGCGTATCAATGTATTGCTGGGGATGGAAAAAGACCTGATGGGAGCTGGCTATAACGTAAATCAATCAAAAATTGCCATCGGATCAGGTGGGTTTACGGGTAAGGGATTTCTACAGGGCACGCAAACCAAATACAATTTTGTGCCAGAGCAAAGCACTGATTTTATCTTTTGTACCGTGGGCGAAGAATGGGGATTTATTGGTACAACAGTGGTAATTTTACTCTATCTGCTCTTACTTTCGCGCCTGATAATACTTGCCGAGCGACAACGATCGGCATTCAGCCGTATTTATGGCTATGGCATTGCTTCGGTATTGTTTTTTCATTTTGCCATCAATATCGGCATGACGATTGGTTTGGTGCCTGTGATCGGTATCCCGTTGCCGTTTATAAGTTATGGTGGATCAAGCCTTTGGGCTTTTTCGATTATGTTTTTTGTGTTTCTAAAACAGGATGCCAATCGCTTAAATATCCTTTAATTCATGCAATAACTCATCGACAGAAGCAATTGCCGGCCGGCATCCGAGCTTGTCGCAGAGATAAAAGCTTGTACGATCCTTGGCTGGTTTGTCATCAACCACCGGGATGCCTTTTTCCAATGAAGCAAGCACCGGAATGGATGATGAGAGTTTTTGCTGCAGCATAAGCGATGAGGACAAACTTTCAGTCCCTTTTACTACAATCATGGTTTGTTGTTCAAGCCGCATCAAAGCCTGCAACCAGTGACTGTGAGCTGTAGGAAATTGCTGTATGGCAGCATGTTGCTGATGGAGCATCTGCCCGGCTAAATAAAGGTAATCCTGCTTTTCGAATATCAAACCCAAACTAATCAAAAGCTGCGCCATTGCTGCATTAGACGAAGGGATCACATTATCGTGATTTTCGAAAGTAATAACAGCAAGCTTTCGACTTTTTGAGGAGGTGTAGGCAAAACTTTGCTGCGATTCATCATAAAACGATTTAAATACAAAGATCAAAATAGCTTCAGCTTCTGCAGCAAAACGCACTTCCGCCGTAGCGTAATAAAGCTGCAACAATGCCTGAGCCAGGAAGGCATAATCATCCAGAAATCCATCTATTTTTGCTTTTTCATCCTTCCAACTGCGATAATAACCACCCTCGGCAGTACGCATATTTTGCTGAATGAAATCATTGGCTTTGATAGCAGTTTGTAACCAATCTTTGCGCTCAAAAACCACAGCTGCTCTGGCCAGGGCTTTTATCATCAAGGCATTCCACGAGAGCAAGCGTTTGTCGTCCGTTGCCGGACGAATACGTTGTTTGCGAAAGTCAAAAAGTTTTTTTCTGCTGTCAGACAGTTTTTGCATCCAGGCTTCCAGATCAAGTCCGTTTTGAGAAGCAAACACCTCATCTTTTTCCGGACGAACAAGCACATTATTACCGTCTTCCCACAATGCTTGCTGATCAATCTGAAAATATTTTCGTAAAAGTGGAGCCTCTTCAGCTAAAACAATATCAAATTCTTCGCTGGTCCATACATAAAACTTGCCTTCCACTTTTTCGCTGTCGGCATCCAGTGCTGACAAAAATCCACCTTCCGGGCCATGCAATTCACTCAGGCAGAAGTCGATGGTTTGTTCCACAATTTCCTTAAAATATGGATTTTGGGTTTTTCTCCAGGCTTCGGTGTAAAGTCCAATCAACTGCGCATTGTCGTAAAGCATCTTTTCAAAATGCGGCACATGCCAGCGTGCATCCACCGAGTAACGGGCAAAACCACCACTGATCTGATCATAAATGCCGCCACGCGCCATCTTTTCGAGGGTAAAAAGCGCATGATTTTCCAATGCTTGATCATTCACCTGAGCCGAGAGCTCCAATTGGAGCATCAACAAATCCGGCATCGGAAATTTTGGAGCACCACGTGTTCCACCTTGTTCATTATCCAATTGATTTTTTAATGTATTTGCTGCTTTCTTGAAAGCTGCTGCCATATTTGTGTCTTTCACCTCAATTTTGGCAGCAAACTGATTTTGACGAATGCCTTCGGTAAGTTGACGAGCCTGTTCTTCCAGATCGCCCTTTTGGTTTTGAAACAACTCCTTCAACTGTTGCAATACGCTGATCCACTGTTCTTTTCTAAAATATGTTCCGCCCCAAACCGGACGACCATCAGGCAAGGCAAAACAGTTAAGCGGCCAGCCACCTCTGCCGCTGAGTAATTGCACCGCCTCCATAAAAAACTGATCCACATCGGGATGCTCCTCCCGATCAACCTTGACACAAACAAAATGCTGGTTCATTAGTTTTGCAACATGTTCATCCTCAAATGACTCGTGTTCCATTACATGACACCAGTGGCAGGCAGAATAGCCTATGCTGACCAAAATCATTTTGTTTTCGTTTTTGGCTTTTTCGAGGCTTTCGTCATTCCACGGCAACCAATTCACCGGATTGTAGGCATGTTGCAACAGATACGGACTAGTTTCGTTGATCAGGGCATTAGAATTTTGTGTCATAGCGGTGGCTTTTTCAACTAAACGAAAAAAGGCCGGTTTTGTTAACCGACCTTTTGAGACATTCTCTTATCAAGGCATTATTTTTTGAGGTAGGACGAAAGCATCCAAACGGTTTTTTCCTGTTCGCGGATATAATCACTCATCAGAGCGTTAGTACCTTCATCATTGAGTTCGCCGGCCAGATCAAGAATCTTACGTTCTTTGGCAATCAAAATCTGAAAACCTTCCAGCAGGCTTTCAACACTTTCGCGGCCATTGCTTATATTTTTCACTTCTTTGATCTGTGATTGATCGTTATAGTCGCTATAAGCATGTACGGGTGTTTGACCTAAGGTAAGGATACGCTCGGCGATTTCATCAATCTTTTCCTGAAGATCAGTATAGATTTCTTCAAACTTCAGGTGAAGCTCAAAGAATTTCTCACCCTTAATATTCCAGTGAAATCCTCTTACGTTCATATAATAAATCGAAAAGTTAGCCAGCAGATCATTTAGCATATTTGCCAGGTCTTTAGATTTTTCTACATCTAATCCAATTGCATTTAATTTAGTCATAGTTTTAATTTTTTTTTGTTTATAATCTCCTAATTAATAAACAGTAAAGATACGAAATTGTTCAACAAAACAGCCGGCTTTGGAGCCGGCTGAATTTTAAAAAAGCTGATTTTTTTAGAGGCTCCTTTTAGCAAGGTAAAAGTCAACCATTTCGTAGTTTGATTTGAGACGTTCTTCCAGCTCATCGATTGTTTTTGGTGGAGGAACGATCGCTTTTTCGCCTGGTTTCCAGTTGAGTGGAAGGGATACTTTGTGCTCGTCAGCCGTTTGCAATGCCTGCAAAGCACGGATGATTTCGTCCATATTGCGGCCAACATTGAGCGGGTAGTACATGATCAGACGGATTTTACCGTTAGGATCAATGAAAAATACGGCACGAACGGCTGCTGTTTCGCTTTCGCCTGGTTGTAACATGCCATATAGTTTTGACACCTTCATGTCAATGTCGGCAATGAGAGGAAATCTCATGAAAACGCCTGTTTTCTCTTTTACATTGTTTACCCAGGCTACATGCGAATGAATACTGTCGATACTCAAACCAACGAGCTTGGTGTTCATTTTTTTGAACTCGTCTTCCAAGATTGCAAACCCCGACATTTCGGTTGTACAAACCGGTGTAAAATCGGCAGGGTGTGAGAAAAGAATAGTCCAGCTTCCTTTGATATGTTCCGAAAACTGCATCATTCCGGTTGTTGTCATGGCTTTAAAATCAGGAGCCTGATCGCCGATACGTGGCATTTGAAATACTTCTTTTTGTTCTTCCATTTTTAATAAATCTTAATTTGGTGAAAAAAATTTGATTTGTTTAATGGTGCAAATTTACCTTGTATTAGTATATTTGTCAAATTGATAATATTTAAGAAATCATAAATTTTATTTATGATCACACTCACACAGCTGCAATACATCGTAGCAATTGATACTTACCGCAATTTTGCCAAAGCCGCCGCAAAAACCTTCGTTACGCAGCCAACTTTGAGTATGCAGGTTAAGAAATTAGAAGAACATTTCGGCGTAAAAATTTTTGATCGCAACAAACAACCTGTTGTTCCTACAGACATTGGTCGCCGGATTATTGACCAGGCACGGGTAGTACTCTCCGAATCGGGTCGTTTGGATGATATGGTAAAGCAATTTTTGGGAGATATACAGGGTGAACTTAATGTGGGAATTATCCCAACCCTTGCTCCTTATCTGTTGCCACTTTTTGGGGGAAACTTCAAGCGCAGCTATCCGCATGTTAATCTAAAAGTTGAAGAGCTGGTGACCGATCAGATAGCCGAAAAATTAAAAGACGACAGGCTGGATGCCGGAATTTTCGTTACGCCATACAATGATTCATCCATTCTGGAAGAACCACTTTTTTATGAAGAAATGCTCATTTATGCGCAAACCGGTCACCCGCTCCTGCAACAACCTGATATTAAAGTAATTGATGTTGCCACGCCGGATATTTGGCTACTCAGTGATGGGCATTGTTTTCGTTCGCAGGTAATCAACCTTTGTGCTTTGGAACCTACGAGCAAGCACGAATTGCCTTTTGAGTTGGAAGGTGGATCCATCGAAACTCTGCTTCGCATTATCAATCACGAAGGTGGGTTTACAATTATTCCGGAGCTGGCAGTGATGGAGATGACTGAATCGCGGCTGAAGAATGTGACCACTTTCAGCGAGAAAAAACCATTGCGCGAAGTAAGTATTTGCTATTCACGTCATTTTGTAAAACGTCGGTTGATCGATCTGCTCGCTGATGAAGTAAAAAAAAGTATTCCAAGGCATATGAAAAATCGCAATCGTGGCGAACTGGTACTCTGGAAATAGTCCACTTGATCTATTTTAAAATAAAAGTCTTTGATTCTTTTTTTTTCTCTCAAATCACATTCCTGTTACTTTTGCATTACGGTTCGTTAATATTTACGAGCGGAATTATTACAGATAATAGTAATAAATGTGATGAAACCAATTCAAAATATGCATTTTAAACCGGCTTTGCTGCTGGTTTTTCTCGCGATAAGCTTTTTGCCAGGCAAACTTTTTGCACAGGAAATTAATCAAACTGTTTTCGATTCGATCAGAAGCAGGGAGGTTCTCATTGATTTTGTGACGCGCGAAGGCCTGCAAACCGGTGAGTTTGCCGAGTTTTTTCAGGAAGAATATCAGGCCTATTCCGTTGACGAGGCTATTTTAAGTCAGCTGAAAGAAAGACTTTCTTCCTATGAAATAGTCATCGTTTTGGCAAGCTGGTGCAGTGATAGTAAGATTCAGGTTCCGAGGTTTATCAAGCTATTAGATGGGGTTGAATTTCCTGAAGAACAGTTGCTGATGATAGCTGTTGATTCGCAAAAGCAGGCTTCAGGACTTGATGCGTCTGTTTATGATATTCAACGTGTTCCTACCTTTATAATTTATAAAAACGGAAGTGAACAAGGCAGAATCATTGAATCGCCCCGGCAAAGCCTGGAAGCTGATTTGCTGAAGCTTTTGTACTGAACAAAGCCTGAGTTTTAAAAACAAAGTAATCCAATAACACATAAAGCCGTATGCAAATCTTTGAAACGATCAGGCTGGTGCAACAACAAATTACAGCCTATAAAAAGGCTGGCAAAACGATTGGTTTTGTACCTACTATGGGAGCTCTTCACGAAGGGCATCTGGCCTTGATGCGGCAGGCAAAAGCCGGGAACGACATTTTGGTTGTTAGTATTTTTGTTAATCCCATTCAGTTCAACAATCCTGCCGACCTTGAAAAATACCCCCGTACGCTGGAAAAAGACAAAGCGATGCTCCGGGATATCGAATGTGATGTGTTGTTTGCTCCGGATGTAAGCGAGATGTATCCCCAACCCGACAACACTATGTTTCATTTCGGAAAACTGGCAACGGTGATGGAAGGTGCATTCAGGCCGGGTCACTTTAATGGTGTGGCTATTGTTGTGCGAAAACTCTTCGAAATCCTTACACCTGACAAAGCCTATTTTGGAGAGAAAGATTTTCAGCAATTAGCAATTATTAAGTCACTAGTCAAGCAATTTGATATCCCCGTTGAGATTATTCCCTGCTCAATTATCCGCGAAAAGGATGGTTTGGCCATGAGCTCCCGAAATGTCAGATTAAGCAAGGATGAAAGAGCCGTTGCCCCAAAGATCTATGAAATTCTTAAAAAAGCTGTTTCTCTCCGTAAGGTGTTAAGTCCTTTCGAGATGGAGCAATATGCCTCTAACGAGTTGCAAAAAATTGAACTTTTTGATCTGGAGTATGTTACTATTGCTGACGACATAGGGCTTCAGGCTTTTGCGCACTGGAACGATGTAAGCGGTGCCAGAATCTTTGTAGCTTTGCAACTGGGTAAAGTAAGGCTAATCGACAATGTAAGAATATTTTAATAATTTTGCAGCCCTTTCCGAATCGTTCGGAATCAAAACCTTATGTGATGAACATTGAAGTTTTAAAATCTAAGATTCACCGTGCCACCATCATGCAGGCCGATCTGAATTATATTGGCAGTATCGCCATAGATGAAGACCTGATGGATGCTGCCAACCTGATCGAGAACGAGAAGGTTAGCATTTACAATATCACCAATGGCGAAAGGCTCGACACCTATGTGATTAAGGGCAAGCGCGGAAGCGGTATTATCTCGTTGAATGGTGCTGCAGCTCGTAAAGCTGCTGTTGGCGACAAGATCATCATTGTATCTTACGCCAGCATGGATTTTGAGGCAGCCAAAACCTTCAAGCCAACCATCATTTTCCCTGACGATCACAACAAACTTAGCCTGTAAGCCTTGAAAAAGATACTGGTCAACGTACTGAAATACCTGTTTTTTCTTGCGCTGGGGTTGGTATTGCTGTGGCTAAGTTTTCGTAATATCGACCTTAAAGTTTTGTGGGCAGACATCCAATCGGCCAATTATATGTGGAT
Source organism: Bacteroidales bacterium UBA6229 (assembly GCA_002440975.1). Taxonomy (GTDB): domain Bacteria; phylum Bacteroidota; class Bacteroidia; order Bacteroidales; family F082; genus UBA5536. Next base: position 12,465 of record DJWN01000014.1, on the reverse strand, counting down.
GGGTCTGGCTGTTATATTCGCAATTATTTCGCATATTTTCAGGGCATTACGATGGAATTTGCTAATCAATAGTATGGGTTATCGCACCCGAACCAGCACTACATTTTCGGCGGTGATGGTTGGATACCTGGCCAATACGGCCGTACCACGTATGGGCGAACTGATGCGTTGTGGTGTGCTGTCGCGTAAAGAAAAAATTTCTTTTAATGCCCTGTTTGGCTCAGTAATCTCAGAGCGGCTTTTTGATTTGATCGTATTGGCTTTTTTATTGCTTATGGTAGTTGTTTTTCAATGGACGCTTCTGGGAGATTTTGTGCTTGATATGACGATGCCATTTATCCAGTCAGTAAGTCGTAATGTGCTTACATTAAGCGTGTTTGGTTTATCTGTTCTTGCTCTGATAGTACTTTTGTGGTGGCTTCGCAAACGTTATCACAACCACCTTGAAGAGCTTCCGGGATATCCAAAAATCAAAGAATTGATCACTGGCTTGCTCGATGGCATTAAAACCATCAAACGGATGCGCCAAAAATGGCTTTTTCTGTTTTATACCGTGATGATTTGGGTTTTTTACATCCTGATGACCTGGGCACCTTTCTATATGCTCCACGAAACTGCTCATCTTGGTCTCAGAGCTGGCATCACACTGCTTGCCATTGGTAGTCTTGGTATTGTTGCTCCGGTTCCGGGCGGAATTGGTGCTTATCATTTTATTGGAAAAGCCGTATTGGTTGAGCTTTTTATGATCAATCCCATCGGAGCAGGATCTTTTGTAGCCATAACGCACGCCGGACAAACCTTACTCAATGTTACTTTAGGTGGATTAGCCTATCTTTGGATGTTCTTTATCGACCACAAAAAGCCAAGCAATGACACAGCTGGAAATTCTGCAAAACAAAATCCTTGATCCTGCAAAGCTGGAAAATCTGCTCGTCCTCTGGCGGTTTCAGGGAAAGAAAATCGTTTTTACCAATGGCTGCTTCGATATCCTTCACAGAGGTCATATTGAATATCTCTCCAAAGCAGCCGATCTGGGCGATGTGCTGATTGTCGGCCTTAATACCGATTCGTCAGTAAGTCGCATCAAAGGGCCAAAACGGCCGGTTGTGGACGAGCAATCCAGAGCCTTGTTGCTTGCCGCCCTGCATTTTACTACCGCAATCGTTTTATTTGATGAGTCAACACCTTACGAACTCATCAAAAAGGTGCAGCCCGATATCCTTGTAAAAGGAAAAGATTATCAGGCAGAAGAAGTGGTGGGATATGATATTGTTACGGCAAAAGGCGGAAAAGTGGAAACCATAACCTTAGTGGATGGTTTTTCAACAACTGGTATGATTCAAAAACTCTTTGGTGAACGATGAAATGATTTCATGAAAGACTTTTTCAAAGAATAACAAGTATTCGATTTTATGAAAAAACATCTGTTTCTTAGCCTAATAGTACTCTGTTTTATGTCGCAGCTGCGTGCGCAAAACAGCGAGATCAGGGCGAATCTCGGTTTATTAACCACTGCGGATATAGGCAGTTTTTTTGAGGATTTACTTGTCCGTACTATTACAATAGGCGGTTATACAACTGATGATGCCACAAGCGTGGGTGCTATTGGAATGGAATACTGGCACTCTCCATCAGATCGGCTTAAAATAGGAGGTTTGTTAAGCTTTCAAACGATTGACAAGGAAGTGTTTTTTACGGGCAAAAAAGTGGGTGATATTACAGATAACTACTATACAATACTTCCACAAATCAGTTATGAATATGTACAAGCCAAATGGATAAGGCTATATTCAGGAGTAGGCCTTGGCCTTACCATCTGGGAGCAACAACTTAAATCAGATGACCCCAAATTAACTGATGGAAAGGCATCGGATGTGTTGTTTAATTTCCATTTAAATGCCATCGGAGCCAGGGTTGGAAATGCTTTAGGTGCCTCGCTTGAGCTTGGCTTTGGTGCAAAAGGAATTATTAACGCCGGACTGAGCTATCGCTTTTGATTTAGCAGGGCAAACCCAATTGGATTATATTTGTAAAAAAACTGTATTATGTCAGCAAATAGCTTCACCTTAAGTGGTCAGATCGTTGATCTGCATAAAAAAGAAATCTTTCCGGGAACCATAAAAGTTGAAAACGGAAAAATTCAATCTGTCGCAAAAACTGATACGGCTCCTGATCAATATATCCTGCCCGGTTTCATCGATGCCCACGTTCACATCGAAAGCTCCATGCTCGTGCCTTCTGAGTTTGCCCGTTTGGCGGTGATTCACGGAACTGTTGCTACCGTTAGCGATCCACACGAAATTGCCAATGTATTGGGAATCGAAGGGATTGATTTCATGATAGCGAATGGAAACACGGTGCCTTTTAAGTTTTACTTTGGTGCTTCGAGCTGTGTGCCCGCTACTGGCTTTGAATCTTCCGGAGCCAATCTGGGTGTTGATGCCATGGAAGCCTTGCTCTCACGACCTGAGATTAAATATTTGGCTGAGATGATGAACTATCCCGGCGTTCTTTTTAAGGACAAAATGGTGATGCAGAAACTGGCTGTTGCCAAAAAATACAACAAACCCATCGATGGACATGCACCAGGCTTGAAAGGTGAAGAGGCCCGAAAATATATTGAAGCAGGAATAACCACTGATCATGAATGCTTTACGATGGAAGAAGCCTTGGATAAAATTCAGTATGGCATGAAAATCCAGATTCGCGAAGGCAGTGCGGCCAAAAACTTTGAAGCACTGATTGGTCTGATGAAAGAACATGCCGATAAAGTGCTGTTTTGCAGCGACGACAAACATCCCGATGATCTGGTGAAAGGCCATATCAACCAACTGGTAAAACGTGCTGTTGACAAAGGTTATCCGGTGATGGACGTGCTCCGAAGTGCTATTTTAAACCCCATCGAACATTACAGTCTTGAAGTGGGAACTTTACAAACAGGCGATCCGGCTGATATGATTGTGGTTGATAATCTGAGTGATTTCAATGTGTTGCAAACCTATGTGGATGGCCAATTGGTTGCCGAAAATGGCCACAGTTTGATTGAAACACAACAGACTACTACGCCCAATAATTTTGTTGCTAAGGCCGTTTCAGCTGACGACTTCTTTGTTCAAAATGCCGGAAAGACCGTTAAAGTGATTGAAGCACTCGAAGGCCAGCTGATAACAAATACAGTTCTCGGACAGGCGGTTGCAGCAGTTGAAAATCTGACCAGTAATACTGCTGAGGATATTTTGAAAATTGCTGTGATAAATCGTTACCAAAAAGCCAAACCTGCAATAGGTTTTATCAAAAATATCGGACTGAAAAGAGGTGCCATCGCCTCAACAGTTGCGCACGACAGCCACAATATTATTGTAGTTGGAGCTGATGATGCTGCCATGGCAAAGGCTGTAAATCTGCTGATCGAAAGCAAGGGCGGGGTGGTAGCCTGCGACGAAAACGCCGTAAGTCTGCTTCCGCTTCCTGTGGCCGGTTTGATGAGCAATCAAAATGCCTGGGAGGTTGCCCAGGCTTATGAAAAAACCGATGCCGCCGCCAAAGCCCTGGGGTGTACTCTTCACGCTCCTTTTATGACGCTTTCGTTTATGGCATTGTTGGTCATTCCACAGCTCAAGTTAAGCGACAAAGGCCTGTTTGATGGCGGAAAGTTTGAGTTTACGGATTTGTTTGCTGAGGCGGTATAAAATTTTCATGCGTCTTGATCCCGACCCTAATAAATCACCACTGGTTTTGTTGGACCAGCACTAAATAGCAGCGGTTTTTACTTTTCCTGATTTCAGCTTAACAAAAACTTCATATCAGTTCTTACAAAGGTTACGAACAAAGTATTGGTCATTTTTTGACCTAGAATATGCGTGTTGATAATGTCTTACTTTTTCGAAAGCTGACCTGCTGCTGTAGCTGCTTTGACAAGGTTAGGCAATATTGTATACTTTTGTTCGGCTGAATCTTAACTTTAAAATTAAAGTGTGATTATCACTCGCAATTGGATCGTATTAAGCACAGTTATCCTGGCACTGTTTAGCTTACAATCGGTTTCGGTTTTTGCTGATGAGGATATTGATTTGATTATATCTTCAGAAGAAGAACCCAAAATCGTAGTAGAGAAATTATTAGAGCAATCCAAATTACTGGAAGACACAGATTTAACTAGGGCTATTCAGTATGCTGTTGCAGCATTTGATTATGCGATGCAGCACGAAGTTTCTATTAGTATGATGGATGCCCTGATACAGCAAAACAACCTGTATTTTCTTCAAAGTAATTATGAGGCAGCGATGCGTACGGCTGATAAGCTGCGCGAACTATCCACCATTCATCAGAATGAAGCAATGATCGGATATGCGCTTTTGTTGGAAGGAAGAGTTTTTGGCGAACTCGGTACCTATGATAAAAGCTCAGAAAAGTTTTTTGAAAGTTTGCGTTATTTCGAGTTGTTAAAACACAAGCAGGGCATCACCGAAACGCTTGGGTATATTGGTAATTTATTCAGTTCGCAAGGGCATTTCGACAAAGCATTGGAATATTTGAACCGTGCACTTGCCGAAGCAAAATCTATTGAAGACAAGTCGTTGATTTCGATGCAATTAAATAATATTGCAGTTGTATATTTAAATAGAGAAGAATACGATTTGGCACTGGATTATTTGAATGATTCTTATCTTATCGACCTTGAAATCAGTGATAAACTTAATCAGGGGGTAACTATATTTAATAAAGGATATGCTGAGTTAAGGCAACATCAATATGCTGAGGCGTATGTCAGCTTTAGAAGAGCTTACGATTTGTATTTGGAGTTGGGTAATGAGTTGCAAATAGCCAGATGTTATCTTGCTTTTGCAAGTATTAGCTACGAACTTGACAGTATTGATCAAAGCAAGAACTATCTGACAAAAGCCCTCGAAAAAGGACTGGAGAAAAACTACCACAGGATTGTGTTTAAGGCTGCCAATGGACTACACGAGTTGAGTTTGTTAGAAAATGACACCATCAACGCCTACCGATATACCAAGCTGGAGAATAATGCCGAAGATAGTTTACATCTTTCGGAAAATCAAACCCAGCTGGCCAAGCTTGAGTTTCAATATTTATATGAAAAAACGGAGCTTGAACGCAGGTTGGCATTGCAAGCCCGAAACACTTTTTATACCATCGTTTTTATCTGTTTGTTTGCCGGAATAATCATTCTTGTCCTGCTTCTTTCGCGAAACCGAATCAAGGCTAAAAAGGTTGCCATTGAAAAGCAAGCCGTTGAAAATCAGCTTGAGTTTAAAAGCAAAGAGCTCACCATTAACCTCTTAGCATTGCTGAAGAAAAACGAAATGCTCAGTGATATTTCAAGAAGTTTGATCAAGATTGAAAAGGAAGCAAAAAAGGAAGAGACCAAAGAAGCACTTTCGCGGGTAAGGAAAGAAATAAGACAAAATACGGACGAAAAATTGCTAAACGAATTTTCGATGCGATTTCAGGAAGTTCATGCCGGATTTTATAAAGCGTTGTTGGAAAAGTTTCCTGAACTTACACAAAGTGAACTCAAGTTATGTGCTTTTCTTCGCCTGAACATGACGAGTAAAGATATTTCTGAACTTACCGGTCAACGTGTTCAAACACTTGAAAACGCAAGGTACCGGCTGCGAAAAAAACTGGGAATCTCAAATTCTGATGTAAATCTGGTTACTTTTTTGTCGCAGTTATAATTCACGCAGAGCAGGGTAAGGGATTTATAAATGTAGGATCTACATCATCTTTTACCGGACAATAATGTATTTAGTGAACAATATTATTGCTAATTAATCCTGATTTAGATTCATTACTCTTTTAAATTCACTATTGTCCGGTAAAATTCACATAAAAACGCTGAATCGCTGTAATAATGCCAGCCCTACAGGACTTGGGATAATCAGAGTAACCATTTATTCTACCCATATTTTGTCCCTAGGAGGACTGTCGTACTAGTTAAAGCAAAATGGCAAAGCAAGAAAAAAGACATTTTTGTTTTTAATAAGCACATTCTTTCAAATAATTGGTTAATCAATTTCTTTAACAGATTGATTTATAATACAGATATACTCCTTTGTCAATCTTAAAAACAGTTTGGCAACAAAATGGAAATAATTTTCATTTTTTTGTCCAGATATAAGGTTTTACCTCTATTGAAGTCTTTCAGGTAATAATCAACAGCCATCAAAGTGTGATTGGTTTCTTACGAGACCATGACAGGATTCGTTTGCGATACTTTAAGTGTTCACTTAAAAAATGAATAGAGGAAGTCCGGGCGGAGTTTCTCTTATGAATCTACTCAAATCAATAAAGAACGATAATTAAAATTGAGCAGAAGGGGAATGTTACTAATTCTTATTTATCAACCAAATCAATCCATATAATGATATTAAAACTAATGACTTATATCGGTGGCTCCTGTTCCATTGCCAAGTGATGAATGGATAGCTGCCTGCACTTTCCCTTCAATTAAATTATTGTAAGCCACTTCAAAATACATGGTTTGGTCGCGCATGCCCGCTTTGCCATCGTATGCGGGGTGGATGCGGTGCAGGGTTTTGATGGATTGCCATAGCCTGTTGTGCCGTTTTTGAACCACATTAAACTGGTAGTCGTAATTTTCGGTTCTTTTCCATTCACCCTTTTCTTAACGATAGGCCTTGCTAATCCCGTTCCAGATAAGCGTATAGGTATCATCCAACTCAATGGAAGCGCTCAGTGGAATAGGTGTTTGTTTTGAAGCTCCGCATTCAGATAATAGAATCACAAACAAAGGGATAATCAAAAAATTAATACTTCTCATTTAAAAACTTTTTAAGTGAAACAATTTATTTTCTGATGCAAAAGTCTCTAATGTAAAAATGAAAAAAATTGATCTATGTTACATTCGTTTTTGCTTGAGCAAAAGGTTTAAATGTGTATGTAATTTTTATGGTTTGCCTGGAAAAAATGCCTCAGAAAAGCAAAAAACTTAAACTCAAAATTGTCGATTTGTTAATGGTGGTTGTCGGCTGCTGTGTAATTTTTTTGCCTTGTTTTTATCATTTATTGTTTTTGTGAGGCAAAACCACCCTTTTTCCAACAATTTTTTTATAAAATCTTCATTTCTTTCGAAATTTCTTTAAACTATTGATATACAATTATATAAAGAAATAAAATTTAATCAAAAATGACCTTTTGCATTGGTAAAGTAGAGGTGAAAAAGCGGCCATGTAGAGGTAAAGGTTAGGCGAAAAATTTTGTGCAGGCCAATTTAGAAGTTTCCTTTGCTGCAACGAAAATTTTAGAAAAGCAGGATAGCAATGAAAGCAGAAAGTAAAACCGGGGCGTCTTCAGTGCAGGATGAAACCAAAACAAAAGCTTTAGAAACGGATAATACTAATCAGGAAGAAGAAGAGCAATTTTTGAACCGGCTTGCCTTACAAAATAAAATCATACACGAACTTATAACACCCAATCGCAAAAACGTTCAATCCGATGAAACAAAACCCAAAACAAAGCACCCGTTTAAAAATCTACGCAAAAGTAAGTGACCCAAAATCTTGAATCATTAATCAAAGAATAATTTATTATGAAAAAATCAATTTTACATTTTCTCTTGATGACCGGCCTCATCATGTTGGCAAGCTTTGCAAATAAGCTAGAGGCCCAATCAACCTACGAATCTGCGCAATCAGGCAACTATTCGGATGGCACTACGTGGGTGGGTGGCAATCCTCCGGGAGATTATCAGCACATTCTGATCAAATCCGGCCATACCGTAACCCTTGACAGAGGCACAGACGTGAATGATTATGTTTATGTATGGGATGTTACCATCGAAGAAGGAGCTGTGCTGGACAACAATGGATGGCCGCTCTGGATCAGAACTTCTTCGGCGTCAACACCGCAATATAAAAATGACGGTGTCCACGATGGCCCCGGGACCATGCAAGTTTACCAAAATGGTGCAATGAGAATTGATGGCAACGGAACCACCAATGTGGATGTTGAATATAGGGAACAAGGTGCGCTTCTGGTACGTTATTCCAGCAACCTTACCATCAATGGCGACATAAAACCAACACAATATAATTACGCTGGTCCTACCTCCACAACACAAAGAATTACCTATGAAGTATTTGAAGGAGTTGGTGGCACTTTAACCGTAAACGGTGATATATATTCTGCCGGAAATATCGTATCCAATAATCCTGTTAAAATCTTAGTTGCGGCAGAAGGAGCACTACATATAGATGGTAATATATATTTTAATGCTGCTGCAGATGTTGTTGAAAACAACGGAGTATTCACACTTACCGGAGATCTAAAATTGGGTTCAACAAGCTCTTCCTATTTCATAAATTGGAATAATGGCCAAGCTGAGATAGGAGGTGATGTTCTTGGCACAACAGGCCCTAATTGTTGGTTTCGGATTGCAGGCAGTAGTTACACCAAATTAGGTGGGCAGGTCTTCCCAAATGGTAATGGCAAATTTGCTATTTTAACCTCTACAGTTGCTCAGGTTATTGAATATAACGGCACTGCGGATCAAACAATTCCAAGTTCAACGGCCTATAAAAATTTGGTTGTTAGCAACAGCAATGCCACGGCAACAATTCAATCCAATGTTACAGTTGCAACCGGTACAGCTTTAACCATCAAACCCGGAGCCGCACTTTCCCACACAAGTGGCACGTTTAATGTCAGCGGCACATTCACCATCGAGAGCGATGCCACCGGTACGGGCTCATTCATCAGTAACAATACCTATAATGGGAACATAGAACGATACATCGCCGGCCACAACAATGCAGGCCCTGCAGCCGGCTGGCATCTGCTCAGCTCACCTGTAGCCAATCAGGCCATCTCGGCATTCCACACCCCTGCCCTAGGCGGAGACGATTTTTTTAAGTGGAGCGATGCCGATGGATTGTGGATCAACCGCACCACCGAAGCAGGCACACTGAACCCGGGCTTCGAAGCCAATTTTGCAAGTGGAGCAGGCTATCTGGTATCCTACGAAAACACTGGCACCAAGTCCTTCAGCGGCAGCATCAACTCATCCAATGTCGCTGTCAGTGGACTAACAGCAGACAATGGAGGCTGGCACCTGCTGGGCAACCCCTTCAGCAGTGCTATCCTGTGGAACGATGGCAACTGGACGCTAAATAATGTAGATGGCATTGCCCAGGTATGGAACGAAGCAAACGCCTCCTATTCCACCGTAGAGGCCAATGAAGCCATCCCGTCCATGAACGGATTCTTTGTAAGAGCCTCACAGGCAGGAGCCTCCATAACTATCCCCGCAGCAGCCAGAGTACACAGTGGCCAATCGTGGTACAAAGAAAGCCAGTCCACAAACCGCATCGTGCTCAAAGCGATCGATCATCAAAACAATACTGCCCAACCCACTGTGATCCGCTACAACGAACAGGCTACAGAAGGCTACGACAATGCCTTCGACAGCTATTTTTTGAGCGGCTATGCACCACAGCTCTACAGCCTCGATGGTCAAAACAACCAGTATGCGCTAAACACCCTTCCTGAGTTTGACCCGCAACAACAAATCCCGCTGGGCTTTGAGAAAAACCAAAGCGATAACTTCACCCTGTCACTGGTTGAAAACACAGTGGCACAAGAGGTCTATCTCACCGACAAGCACACCCAACAAACTGTTAACCTCAGCCAGGGCAGTTATTCCTTTACAGCCAGCGGAAACGATTTAGATCGCTTTAGCCTGCATTTTGCATTGGTAGGCATAGACGAGAGCATAACCGACAAACCTGCCTTACATGTGTGGTATTCCAACGGACAGTTGCACCTGAACAATATAGAACAGGGAGAGCTAGAGCTGTATAACGTACTCGGACAATCAGTGCTGCAGACAACAGTCCAGGCAACGACCCACACAAGCCATCAGCTCAGTCTGAAACCCGGCGTATATGTAGTGCAGCTACGCAGCAATACAGGAGCAGCAACAGCAAAAATCAACATACAGTAAACCCCAAAATCAAAAAAAATACTATGAAAGCAGTAAAAATATTTTTAGTTGGATTGTTTTTAGTCACGCTACAAACCTTAATGGCACAAGCACCACCACCTCCACCATCAGACCACGGCCAGGGAGGCAACCAGACAGCAAGTGGAGGAGGCGGAGCCCCTATTGGTGGTGGCGTAGCCATCTTGCTCACCATGGCAGCAGCCTATGGAGGCAGGAAGATATATCAGGTGATGAACAAGATCGACCGTCTGGAAGAATAATGATGAGTAAAAACTTTTCATTTGTGTTTTGGTTAACATAGTAAAGCAAGGCGGCCATGATAATTGGTTAAAAGACGTTCTACAAGAGCCGCCTTGCATTTTTTTCGACATAGAGAGAAGAAACAAACGCTCAAAAGAAAGGAAGAACATGAAACACATTAGAACCCTGCTTCTGCTTCTGCTGTTGGCGACCAGCAGTCTGATGCAGGCACAGGGGCCACCCGACCCGCCCGGACTTGGGCATGGCACAGGCGGAGACCAGCCCCCCGGAGGCAATGCACCCGTAGGGAGTGGGATGTTAATATTACTTACGCTGGTTGTAGGATATGGGGCAGCAAAGACAGCCAGTATTTACAAAAAAAGGACCAATCAGGATCCAAATATTTATCAATCATATTTTTAAAAAATTTCACAATGAATCGCAAAACGTTTTTTTACATTTTTTTATCCGTTTTAATGTTTTCAACCTTACAACTTTCAGCTATCTGGGAAAGCGAAGGGCTCTACGGAGGTCGGATGATGAGTGCTGTAAGGCTTGGCGACAACCTGTTTGCTGGCACTTTTGGCGGAGGACCCGGCATACACAAATCCACTGATAATGGTACAAGCTGGACTTTGATAGCCGAGGATATGCAGACTACACAGCTGTTTACTGACGGAACTTCACTTTATGCAGTTTCGTGGTATGTTATTTACCGCTCGGATGATGCAGGAGAAAGCTGGGTACCGATATCTCCTGAAATGGGTTCTATATGGGCATTTCACTTTATCGAGTTTTCAGGAGATTACTTGTTCTTTTTCAACAAGAACAAGGTGTATCGAACTATCAGCCAAAATCCTACCTGGGCGAGCTGGGAAGATGTTTCAGGAGTTTTTACTTCCGAAAATTATATTATCAGTTCTGTGGCTGTTCAAAATAACTCCATTATTGTTGGAGTTGAATATCCTAATGTGGTTAACAAGGGCGGGTTTTTTCGTTCGACCGACTTTGGAAATAGCTGGACACAAATTAACAATGGTTATGGATTATGGGCTCAGGGAAACTTATTGACCGACAGATTTCCATCGGTTTGGGCTTTGGAATATCATGAAGGAATCTTGTTTGCAGGCATAAGAAAATTTAATGGAACACCACAAGGCCTATGGAAATCAATGGATAATGGCGACAGCTGGGTGCATGTTGGCTTTTTGAACGACACAGAAGTACGCTCAATTTTTTCGTTCAACGGAAATATTTATGTCGGAACCAGTCAGGATGGTATTTACAAAAGTACTAATGGTGGGAATAGCTGGAATTTAGAGAACGGCGAATTAAATATCCATCAATATTTTTTAGTTCGTCAAATGCTCGAAGGAACAAATGGCAATATTGTGGCAATAACTGACATTTCTATTTTGATATCGGAAGATGAAGGCGAAAACTGGATTGTTTCCAATACAGGAATAAACGAATTGGGTATCGACGCTTTTGGTATGATTGATGAAGACATATTTGTCAGTTCAGCAGAAGGAGGTGTTTTTAGATCAACCGATAACGGGCAGAGCTGGACCGATATAAACCCAAATGGTATCACCGCTTTAACTTATGTAAAAGCAATGGAAACTGCGCTGTGGTTAAGCGTTTCATCCGACCCGGCTTTCGCATTCACTTCAGGTGATAGAGGTGATACATGGAATTTGGTATTCTCACCTACCGGTTCTTCATTTCAATCTGTTGTTGAGCATAACCAATACTTATATGTCACAACAAATGATGATGGGGATGGAATAGCCCGTTCATCTGATTACGGGCAAACATGGGAAACATTGTCTATTAATAATGGTGCTGTTGCACCTAAAAGACTTGTCAGTTTTGGTGATGCCATCTACGCAGGTGACTGGAACACCGGACAGATCTGGCGAACGGCTGATGATGGCCAAAACTGGACGGCAACAGGTGCAAACGGATTTCCATGGGGTGCCTCAGTTACCGGTAATGATGATTATGTTTTCATTAGTGGCGATGCAGTTTATTCCGGCATATTCCGGTCAAATAATAATGGGGAAACATTCACTTTCCTTGATGACAAAGGTTATATTGAAGTGTATGACAATTTCATACTTCAAAAATGGTTTGATAGCGTAACAGAGAAATGGGTCACCCGTCGTTCCTATAACAATGGGGATAGCTGGGAGCTAGTTACCAATAAATTTTTTGGAGGCAATACGTATTTTCTC